>JAHQVP010000275.1 GCA_019634275.1 Saprospiraceae bacterium | reverse complement strand
TGGGTCTGCCAGAGGTTTCCCTTGTTCTTCCGTCTCTTCAGGTGGGTGATGTAGTCCTCGTAATATGGTATGGCCTCTGCATATTTCTGCTGTAAATAGAGTACCTCGGCCACGCCTTGCTTCCACCCATCTGCCTCGTGCTCTTCATTCACCAGCGTCTTCACAATGTCCCAGGCGCGCATGTAATCGGACAGTGCCTGATCAAGATCCCCAATTTTCTGATGGACCAGTGCCTTTGCCCCCAGTGCCTTTGCCAGTGCTGCTGAGTCGATATCAGAGACACTCGTTACCTTTTCGACTGCCAGGTCGGCTTTTTCCATGGCAACGACATATTGCTCCAGCTTGACGTGTGCGGGTACGATGGAAAAGAGGGCAATACCATAACTTCTTGCATCATCCGATTTGCTGAGCACTTCTTCTGCCTGTTCAGCATATTTTATCGCATCCTCGTAGGACTCGGTCGCAATAAAGTAATCACTCAAATCACTAAGTGTACCTGCCACTTCGTCCTGATCATCTAGTTCTCTAAAAATGCCCAGTGCCTCAAATAGATTGGCTTCTGCCTCTTGAAACCGATTTACTAGGAGATAGCTTGATGCCAAATACGCGAGTGACTTAGCTGCTCCACTTCGATCACCTGCCAGTCGAAAATTGACCATGGCTAAGGAATCGTGGTAAATGATGGAGTCTGTCTGCTCCGAGGCAACTTGCATATAGTGGTAAGTTGCCAGATGCTGATGCACTTTTGCGATGTGCTGATAAGAAGACAGTTGATGACATCTACGTAAAACAATGTATGCATACTCGTATGCTCTCCGAGACGACTCCGTACTTGATATCGATGAGACATGGCTGCCAATCCAAGATACTACGGTATCTATATCTGCTGTTGCTGGGTTCAAGTCCTGAGTGGATCCATTGGCAAGCACGACGAAGGCATGGAGAATCAGTAGGGTTCTGATGTATCTCATTTGGAATATGTGCGATAACTTTACGAAAATACGTATTCCAACTGGCCTCTATCTTGAAAAGCCTTTTACCACCAGATAATTAACCGGGTGCCTCTCTTACGATCAACTTATACCATCAAATCCGCTGCAATCTGTCCGTAGCCAGGAGCAGTGTTTCTTCCTTTTTGCCGAAACAAAGCCGAATCAAGCGTTCACCTTCTGGAGGATCCTGGTAAAAAACACTTAATGGGATGGCTGCAACTCCATGCTTTATGGTAAGCTCTCTTGCAAAATCTGTATCTAACGCATCGCTTATTTCACTGTAGTCATAGAGTTGAAAATAGGAGCCCTGGGACGCTAGAGGCTGCAGTCTGCTGTGCTTCAAACCATCTTCTAGTATTCGCTGCTTCGACTCAAAAAAGGCCGGCAAGCTCTCATAGGTATGGGGGTCCTCCATATACTCTGCAATGGCCAATTGTCCAGGACGAAAAACCGTAAAGACCGTATACTGGTGCACTTTTCGGAACTCCTTAGTAAGGGCAGCAGGGGCAATACAATATCCAATGCGCCAACCGGTGGCATGATACGTCTTTCCAAAGGAGTAGCAAGCAAAACTTCTTTGCCATAGTGCCGGGTAGCGAAGCACGCTTTCGTGTCGAGCCCCAAAGGTGATGTGCTCGTATACCTCATCACTTAGCACATAGATTCCGGTCCGTACCACCAATGCTTCCAATGCTGTCAAGTCAGCAGCGGTAAATATTTTGCCGATGGGGTTGTGAGGGGTGTTGATGATGATCATCCGGGTCTTTTCATTGACCAACTTTGCAATCTCGTCCCAATCTTTCTCAAATTTTGGGCCCTGCAGACGATGCGCTATAACTTTTCCCTGAGCAAGCTCTATCGCGGGTCGATACAGGTCATATGCGGGTTCCAGGATGATGACCTCATCGCCAGGATGCACTACCGTGGTTATTGCCGTATAAATAGCTTCGCAGGCACCCGCCGTGACGGTCACCTCCGTTAGGGGATCAACATCGAGACCATAACATCGTTTCGCCTTCTTTGCAATCGCATTTAGCAGTGCGGTACTGCCTCTCATGGGGGGATACTGATTGTTGCCCTCCACCATCTTACGATAGACCAATTCCATCAGGCGGGAGTCTGGTTTAAAGTCCGGAAACCCCTGGGATAAGTTTATCGCCCCGTGCTCGTGGGCAAGTGCAGACATCACCGTAAAGATGGTGGTTCCAACTTGGGGCAACTTACTCTGCACCGACTCCATATTTAGAATAGATCCCTACAATGTTAGCCGCAAGAAGGTGATCTTTTTCCGTGACGATGTTTCCCGCGTCGTGCGTATTTAATTCAATAGTGACGGTATTCCAGACATTGGACCACCAAGGGTGGTGATCGGCTTTCTCGGCAGCAATTGCTACTTCGGTCATGAATGCAAAAGCTTCTTGAAAGTTTAGGAAGCGAAACGTTGCTTTTAATTTGTTGTCTTCTTCTACAAACATACGCTGGGATCTATTGGGCTTCAAAATGTCCATTTATGGTCGTCAAGGTGTCTACAAGCTTGAAGGAGCAAAGCAATACTTGCTTCGATGTCGTCTTCATGGGCCATTTCGATCACTTGATGAATGTGACGCAGAGGGATCGAGATCGCCCCGGCAATCGACCCATCCTTGCCCGATCGCTGTATTCCTGCCGTGTCGGTGCCCCCCGCAGGAAGTATCTCGGCCTGCCATTTAATGGCATGGTCTTCGGCTAAGTCTTTTAGATATGTAACCATTCTATGGTCACAAATGGTAGACCCGTCCATGATCTTAATGGCAGTACCTCCTCCTAATTTGGTCACCATTTCATGTGGCTGGGCTCCCGGCACATCGAAGGCAATGGTCACATCCAATCCCAATCCAAAGTGGGGGTTGATATGACCTGCAGAAGAAATGGCACCACGAAGCCCTACCTCCTCTTGTACTGTAAAAACCGCGTACAGGTCATGCGGAAGATCTTTGCCATGGAGTCGTCGCAATGTTTCGATCAAGATGTATACAGAAACCCTATTGTCTAAAGACTTGCCATTTACACATGGGCCCATTTGGATCAGAGAGCGCTCTCGAGTGATGACATCTCCAATAGATACAATCTTTTTAACCTCATCGACAGGAAGTCCTGTATCAATGAAAAAGTCGACTATTTTCGGTGCTTTACTTCGCTCCTCCTGTTTCATCAAATGGATCGGTTTCGATCCCATCACCCCGATGATGTCCTCGGTACCATGGATGATGACCCTCTGAGCTGTCAGGGTCTTGGGGTCAAAACCTCCCAGTGTATGAAAGCGCACAAAGCCTTCGTCTTCTATATGCGTAACGATAAAAGAGATTTCGTCCATGTGCGCAGCCACCATCAGTCGTTTGTCTCCAATACCTTTGCGAACGGCAATAAGATTGCCCATGGCGTCAATACGAATCTCATCCACAAAAGCACTTACTTCTTCCGTGACCAGATTCCGAATTCTTTGTTCATAGCCCGGTGCTCCAGGTACTTCACAGATCTTCTTTAGCAAATCAAACCCTTCCATATCGTTTATCGCTGTGGGGGTAATTTAAGACAATTTGGGAGCGTTCTGAATGAATTGTCTACGTTTGTTTGGGGTGCAAAATAAGATCAATGAGCACATACGGTAATGTCATTAATTAAGCAACTAGCGGGACAAACGGTAGTGTACGGCATCAGTACGGTCTTGCCGCGAGTTTTACACTTTTTGGTATTTACCGTATACCTCACCAATCGTGTTTTTGCTACTGAAGAAAACTCCTTCGGAATCTACTCTGATTTATATGCCTATGCAGCCATTTTATTGGTGTTATTGGTGTACCGTCTAGACACTGCATATTTTCGATTTGGGAAGAAAGCGGAAGGCGAAAAAATCATATTCTCAAGTGCCTCTGTCTCCCTTTTTACATCCACAACGGTGGCTTTCCTCCTGCTCATTACATGCAGGTCACATATCGCAGAGTGGTTGAAGTATCCGGGGCAAGAGCGGTATGTCATCTACTTTGCCGGAATTCTTGCTCTCGATGCATTGGCGGCTCTGCCCCTAGCCAGATTGCGACTGGCAGACAAGGCAAAACATTTTGCCCTGATCAAAATCCTGGGCGTGCTGGTCAATTTATCCTTGGTATTGCTCTTCTTAGAAGTATTACCAACTGTAAAACCCCAGGTATTGCAAGGGACCTTCTGGTTGGATGAGGCACAGAAATTGGATCTGCTCTTTTTGTCCAATCTGATTGCAAGTGCGGTGGTACTTTGTTGTCTCTTGCCACAGTATCGATACGTGCGCGTCAGACTCTTTTCAACTGCTGCCTGGAGGCGTATGATGCTCTACCTTTTGCCACTGGTCATTGTGGGTATGGCAGGTGTGTTCAACCAGTCTTTTGCTGTGCCCTTAATAAAATACTTGCTGCCCGGCACAGATACCGAGGTGCAAATGGGATTATATAGTGCCGTTGCTAAGCTGGCCATATTTATGAATCTATTCACAGTAGCCTTCAATTATGCGGCTGAGCCTTTCTTCTTCAAGCAATCAAGTCACAAGCACGCTCAAGACACTTATGCACAAGTTGCGAAGGCATTTGCTATGGGAGCAAGTATCCTCTTGCTGGCCCTGCTTTTAAATCTGAATGTCCTTCAGTATCTCATAGGAGAGCGTTACCGGGTGGCACTACATCTTGTGCCCATCCTTCTCGTTGCGTTTTGGTTTTTAGGCTTATACTACAATGTATCAGTGTGGTACAAAATCACAGATCGCACAGGATGGGGAGCACTATTCTCCTTGGTTGGTGTAGGCGTTACAATCGCCATAACGGTATTTTTTATTGATGACCTGGGCACGGAGGCATTGGCGTGGGCAGCTCTGGGATGCTATGCCATCATGAATGTCTTGGCTTATCTCATCGGGAGGCACTATTATCCAGTCGATTATCCTGTAGTAAGGATTTTGAGCTATCTATTCGGAGCCTTGGGTTTTTACTTCTTCTATCTAGTCTTCAGGCAGGACCGGTTGATCATTGACCTCATCCTCGGCACTCTTCTTCTGCTTATATTTATATACGTACTCTATAAAATAGAAATCAAAGACGTGCGTCAATGGTTGGGCACTACAAGGGCCGATCAAAAATAGAATCGGATGGTGTCCCAAAGATAGATCCGGTTTTTGTAGATCAGAATGATGCTTGCTATTGCAATGAAAAGCAGTACGACGCGCGTGTTTCGCGTGATCCGCTCTCTCTTTTCCTGCCGACTTTCGTATCGATGTTTGCTATATGCCACAAATGGTATTGTATCCGCCTCCTAAAAATCCACACCCATAGAAAAATGGAGTTTTGGTTCCTGGACTCTTCGTGTCTCCAGACCCCAAGCATAATCCAGTCGTAAGAAATATCCAAAGAGCTGTGTTCGGATCCCCACTCCATATCCCGCTACGAGGGGGTCACGGAAATAGTTGACCCGAACAAACACGGTTGGTGGGTTCGCAAGGTTTAAGATGTTGATTGGGTTGTCCTCGTCAAAAGGTGAAAGTCCCTCCCAAGCAGCTCCAACGTCAGCAAATCCAACCAGCTGTAAATGCCGCAACAATGACATGCGGATAGGCCGTCTACTTAAATATTTGACAAATGGAATCCGCAGCTCAGCATTCAAGATGGCGAAAGTGGATCCATTGCGAATGTTGTAGTCAAATCCTCGCAAATTGGGAGAGATGGTCTGATAGGCAAAGTTTCCTTCTGGCTGAGGTATGTCTTGGTTGGTCCGTGGGATCAACCAGTTGTCCGTTCCTCCTAAATAGTAGAGCACTTTCTCTGAGCCAAAGGAGGTCCCAGCTGCTCCCCGGACAGCAAATACCGAATGCTTAGCAAAATTGAAATACTGCCTTGCATCCAATCCAATCACGGTCATGAAGCCTTGTGAAAAACTCACATCCAGTGGGTCCGTGTCAATCTTAAAGCGTTTGATTGCCTCAATCGAAAATTTGAAGCGAGTGCCAGAACGAATATTGAGGTCTATGTCTATGGCATTGTCAAAAACATATTCCAATTTGATTCCTATGCGCTGAGCAGCCTCATCTGACTGGTCTAGAGTGGTAATATCCGTGGCCAGAAATGTAAACTTATCTTGCCTCAGCGTCGCCGTTGCCCTCACGCTGTTGTAGATGTCAAGAGGATACTTTAATCTATAATGGCCTAATAGTATGGTATTACGAGTCCGCTGTGGATCAGCTCCCGGAACCACCACAGTATTATCGCTGGTGGTCTTGCGATAGAAAGCATACTGTTTATCAATACGCTTCTTATTGTCATCAAAGACCAGGAAATATTCTGTTCCATTAAAGGTGGTAGGAAACCGCACACCTCCCTCAAAGGAATAGTCTTCAAACAAATCTTTAAATGTGGCTTTGAGCAGAAGACCTGGTGGCACGGGTTCAAATTCCTGCTTAAATCCGGCATAACTGTCAAGACCACCAAAGAGCAGACTGTTGTCCACATTGGTCGTCAATCCATGCAATTGAAATTTAAGGCGGTAGGGAATTATTCTCAGCCGATTGATGCGCGTATCATCATCAAATTGTGCTGTTCGGTCGAGAAATTTATTGGTGTTTACCGCCTTGCCATCCGCGATTTCATTGCTGAGGATACGCTCTGTTTTTTTGCTGTCCATGTCCTCAAACTCGCTTTGAAACAAGTACGTCTGCCCGGACTGGTTTTCACTAGAGCGAATTACTTCACCGTCCTTTTCATTGTTAGCAGGTTGGTCTCTTTTGACTGGAGTGGGTGGTCGTTGTTCTGCTCCTTCTTCGGAACTTCTAGAGATCGGGGCAGTACCGGTATAGACCAGATCATTCTCTATAATGTCATAGTCATCACCGATTTTATAGACTTCTGCGGATCTTGCGCGTGCAGGAGATACATCAAACTCCATGATGTTTCTCAGCTGATACGCAGTCTTCTGGTCGGTAAATTCAAAGCCTGGTTCTTCAATGGTTCCTATGATCTGGATGGTCGAGTCTTGATCATTGACCAGTGCTTTTGCGCGAATGATG
>JAHQVP010000274.1 GCA_019634275.1 Saprospiraceae bacterium | reverse complement strand
GGTGACTTTGATCTTGGGTTCATGACCATTGATTTCTCGGTTTCAAATTCAATATCAAAACAGAGAGTTCCGCACCATCTGCAGATGCAATTTCAGATTGCCCAAAATGGAGCAGGGTTCTCAACACCTACGCTTGAGAATCCGGTCGAGGCTACATGGGATGGTTTGTTAAGTTCTGCTCAGGTTATTGATGGACCGACCGATAGGAGAATATCAAGATTTGAGACATTACGGCGGGAAATTACCGAAGAAGCACAGGAGGCATCGCTGAATTTTAATATACCTTTTGGATTGTCACAAAGTATATCCGGGATATTCAAGTTTGGAGGAAAATATGTTCGGAATTTTAGAGACAATGATGAAGAACAAACGCATACTGACCCTGATCGAAACGAACTTGGAGAACGATTCTTAGCACTTGCAAAAGACTCCCTTTGGACCGATTTTGGCTTTGAAGATATTGACAGGAACCTTGGCATCAGAGCCTTTCTATTTGAAGATCCAGACTATGATGTAGGAGATTGGCTTGACGGCGATGCTGGCATAAGTGATTTCTTTTTTAAGGGTGATATTGGGCTAGCAAATCAGTACAAAGAACTAGCAGAGAAAGCTGGATTTTATCTTCCCGAAGCACAAGAATCCACCCAGCGAGACTACACCTATGAGCGTAACCTGTCGGCATTCTATGCCTCGGCCGAAGTGAATTTTGGTAAATATGTCACTCTTTTTCCAGGTATTCGCTATGAAAATTTCGCTTTCGATTATACCGCATTCGAGGTATTAAAATGGGGCCAGCTTATAGAAGATTTTGATCAAGAAGAATTAATCGAAAATGATATTGGAGAAGCAAACTGGTTTCCACAATTGCAGCTCCGTGTAAAACCCACTAGTTGGTTAGATATCCGCTTGGCAGCTACCAAGAGTATTATATATCCGGATTATCGTGCTGTTTCACCATATATCTTCATTAATACGTTTTCAGGTCCCAGTATGAATCTGGGAAATCCTGCACTACAACCGGCATTGGCAAATAATTTTGATGCGTATGCTTCCATTTTTGAAAATAAACTTGGCTTGTTTACTGCCGGATATTTTTACAAGGAAATAGACAATCTTATTGTTTCGTCGCAGTTCAGATCCAGAGACGCAGCAGATATAAATGACAGATACCAAATACCGACTACTCAACAGACGGCTATTAGCACCTGGATTAATTTGGAGGGGACTTCCACGGTAAAGGGCTTCGAATTGGATTGGCAAACACGTCTGTACTATCTGCCTGGATTCCTCAAAGGCATTGTCTTAAGTGCTAACTACACACACCTTAACTCTGAAACAAGCTTTCCATTGCAAACATCGGTAAAAGAGGGAACTGGTCCGTTTGCAAAGACCGTGTTTATCGACACCACACGAAGTGGGCGTATGCCTAACCAGCCAGATGATATATTCAATTTTACCATAGGGTATGATATCGGTGGTTTTTCAGCAAGGCTATCCTATCAATTCACAGACAATATTCTGGTCAACACAAATAGAACTTTTAAAGAACTGGATTCTTATACGGATTCTTATAAACGTTGGGACTTTACGGCGTACCAGAAACTACCATGGTTAGGTGGAGGACTTCAGGTGTATGCAAATGTCAGCAACCTTACGAATACACCTGATCGGGCCTTTACAAGTGAATTGCAGCTACTTTCTGGACTAGAATACTATGGTAGGACTGTAGATGTAGGTCTCCGTTATTCATTTGAATAAATACTTGATCACAGTCATAGCACATTAAAAAAACACACACTTCTAGCAATATCTTAAAACATTAAAATGAGCGTCTTATGAAAAAAACATTTACCCTTTTAATTATGATTGTCGGCCTGTTCTCGGGTCTGAATGCACAAACTGCACTCGATCCAAATCAGTTTGTAAATACTCAGATCACTGGTCCAGGAGTTTACACAGTAGAACCTGGCCAGTTTTATGCTTTCGATGGTCAAATTGTTTTGACCTACCCAATTACGATCATGGGTCCAGATGAAGGCTGGATCATGAATGTAGAGAATCCAGCTGTCATGGTCAATACACCGTCCGCTGATGGTTCGGCAAGGCAATTCTTCGAACTGCAAGAAGGAGGTGCATTGACGGTCAAGAATCTCTTGTGGAGTGGATCGAACAGCAATGGTGAGATTGTGGGTACTTTTGCACAAAATACTGCCGGCATTAAGATGGTTGTAGACAATTGTGTTATGACTGACTGGCAAAGTTTTACACTTAGGAATAGGACCAAGACGGCAGATAGTCTAGTGGTGACGAATTCGATTTTTATAAATGGTGTCCGAACTCGCTATTCTCAGTGGGGTGGCTTTCCTGTCCGTTGTGATGTAGCTCCGATTAACCTAATTTTTGAGAACAATACTGTAGTGAACTCCGGACGCCTGTTATGCAATAGTGGTCCTTTTCATAATGCCAATCTTCATCAGATTCATAACACTTACCTTAATCAAGTGGTAGCAGGTGAAGAACAACGTGCCAATGAGTTCATCACGGCCAATAATATTTTCCATAATTTCCACTTTATAGGACGTAAAAACAACGTCGAATTTGGTGACGCGACAAGTCATTCGAGTCCCGATAACGGCTATGGTTCTCATTGGACGACCTGGAATTATTTTGCGGATTCAAAATTATCGCTTGATAGTATTTCCTTGTATTTGGGTCAAAATCTATTCTTCCGGCCGCAAGAGAACATTGACTTTTTTGAGCAACACAGTGATTCTCTTTCCACCAGCCTATTATGGGAGCATCCTGATGTGGATTCATTTATTGTAACTGATGATAACTACACCATCGGTGCAAACTACTCTCAGATCGATCCTGAGTTTACCAAGCACCCTGGCAACATCGCGAAAACTGTTGAGTATGTACAACTTCACTACCTGAATCCTGATATCACAATGTGGCCTGATTGGCGAATCACACAACCGGTCTCTTTTGATGAAGCTAGTGGTGCGCCATCACTTACCTGGCCACCAGATTTTGATCTGACTTACTCCAATGATTTTTTGAAAACAGCCGGTACTGACGGATTGCCACTGGGTGATTTAAACTGGTATCCAGATCAGAAAGCTGAGTATTACGCCAATAGAGATGATATCATAGAGGCCATCAGAGATTCCATGGTCAACGCCAAGGTCGTTTATGATCCTAACTCCGGCGAAGGTACTCCGTTGATAACGGAAGGAACTACTAGCGCTCGTGAGCATGTGGTTCCTGGACAACTCCATTTGACGAACTATCCAAATCCATTCGATCAACGTACATTAATTGAATTTGGAATAACCAAGCCGTCCAAAGTTAGACTAGGCATATATGATCTGACTGGTAAGCAGATTTTTGAAACCGTTGAAATGAACCTCTCTGCGGGTTCCCATGCTTATGAACTGGATGGATCAAACATCAGCAGCGGAATTTACATGATTAAGCTGATTGCGACCGGAAGCGACGGCATCAATCGGGTAGACTCAAAGAAAATCATTGTATCTAAATGATAAAAGGGTCAATGTATTAATGTTTCGCAGATAGCAAATGGCGCTTTATAAATAGTGTCCATTTATAAGACCTCAAGAGTAATGAGGAGGGGCCACTGATGGGGTCCTTCCTCACCACTCAATTTGCCTCAGGAAACTGCGGATACAATTGTGTTGAGAGCTTGAGATCGGCCTACTGGCAAGGTCTCTTGTGAGAGCGCCCGATCCTATAAATCTGAAGTGCATAATTTATGAAGAACCTACCTATTAAGTTTATTCTAGCAGGAATATGGCTTCTATGCTACCTTTCCCTCAAACAGGGTTTGGTCGCGAGTGAAACCTCTCTAAAGTCCCTCCCTCTAGATGCATCGGAGGGAGTTGTACCTAGTTCGACCCTTTGCGTATCGGACAGTATTTTTCAATTGGATCGTGATCACAAACCTTACGCAATTGTTCCTACATATACCAGAAATAACGTATCAGATTCGAAACCTATAGTGCAGCTGACTAGGAAGGAATTCCAACACAGTCGAATTGCTGCAAAACATCTACTTCCCTTTGTCACGAATAAATTTCGGGCTGAAAGGAAAATTAATTACATCAATCACTCTGGGAACATTACATCGACTCTCGGAAGTTAGCGCCTCAACTCAAGCACCATCGTAATCATCTGCTCATAAGCGGCGACATTACCAATCTTGTGTGCAAGAAACCATTTTTACTCTAATAGTCCTCAATCCAATCTCCTGGCGGGAGAGGACATAATTGCTCTTTACCTTTGGCCAGGATCAAACAATTTGCGATGAAAATCCACTACTTAGCTGTGCTTCTTTGCATTTTGAGTACTTCCTGTAGTGAGCATAAAGAAGTAATGTCCATCTGGCAAAAAAGTCTTCCCAGGGTGGGTTCCCAGTCTTCTCCCATGGCAGCAGATCTAAATGGCGATGATATTCTTGACATCATCATTGGTGCTGGAGAGAATGAATATGAAAAAAGTGCTCAGGGAATCTTGGCCTTCGATGGATCAACGGGAGAGATCATCTGGCAGGCCCCATGTAAAGATCAAATTTTTAACTCCCCTACTTTAGTTGACATCAACTCAGACAACACTAGTGACATCATCATTGGCGGTAGATCAAGCCAATTGCTTGGACTAGACGGCAAGAGTGGCAAGAGAGTCTGGGAATATGATCCCACCACGTATTCGAGCCATCCCATTTTAAAATATGCCAACAAAAACTTCTATAACAGTGTCCTCGTACCAGATTCAAATGGAGATGGTTTAGAAGACATCCTCATATCCAATGGAGGAAATCATGAGGTATTTCCCCATGTAAGTAAAGGTCGAGAAGTAGGAGTATTGTTGGTTCTTGATTCAAAAACTGGAGGAGTGATAGCAGCGGACACAATGCCAGATGGTGGCGAAACCTACATGTCACCCATATATGTAGAGCAGAAGAATGGAAGTAAACACATCGTCTTCGGCACCGGAGGAGAGACCTTTTCAGGAAGCCTCTATATCGCAAGGCTAGAAGATCTTTTGGACAACAATCTTTCCAAATCCAAGGAGATTGCCACAGAAACATCTCATGGCTTTATTTCGCCCCCCGTCTTTGCCGACGTTACTGATGATAATATATTTGACGTTATTGCCATTTCACATGGAGGAACCATGTCTGCCATAAATGGAGAGAGCCTAGAAACAATCTGGCAATACGCAATCCCCGCTACCGAATCGAGCAATGGCCTTGCCATCGGAAATTTCACGGAGGATCATATTCCGGATGTCTTCACCTTCGTGAGTAAGGGAAAATGGCCGTGGAATACAGGATCCTATCAAATCATGCTAAATGGTCATACAGGAGAATTGGAATATATCGATTCTGTGGGATGCCCACGCATTTCTAGTCCTGTTGTTTATGATCTCAACGGTGATGATATAGACGAGGTCATCTTTAGTTTAGATTCGTTTGATTGTCAGGGTTTCACCAGTCTTCCTCCAAAAAATATTCTCAGTAGCTTGGTCTCCATTGACTTTCAAAAAAGAGCAATCACTCATATTGACCGCAAAGGTGGAATCAAGAATGTATTTTCAACACCGCTGCTTTCCGACCTTGATGGGGATGGATATTTAGACATTGTTCATGCCAATTTTCACCATTCTGAGAATTTGGGTCTACTCATTTTTGATGGAATGTACATCAGTAGAATGATCACCCATACGAAGATTGTAAAACCAATACGGTGGGGATCCTATATGGGGAGTAACGGAGATGGCATATTTCGATAGGTATGCCGTGTTCGTCATAGGATTTCCGGGCAACTCATCGTCCAGTACCCGTAGGTTTTACACCATGGCGATATCTGCTTTCTTATCCGGTTAGATTAAGCTGATGGCCAGCACCATGTTTCGTCCATGCTTGAGCTTGCTCCACAAAACTCAACCATTGATTACATGAAAATAAAGCACCCCGCTCACGGTAAGCCCTTATTCTGGTTGCCCTGCCACTTTTGAGAACTATCTATAGACAATACCTGTTCCATTTTTCCGGTCTGCACCCTTGCAGACGGCATATCAAGCATGGCCAACGTTATCTAGGAAATCAAGGAAGATTCCAATCGGCAATTTATATACGTATTCGAGGCTATTGGTGGGGTTTATGTTGATGTGCCCCTTGCTTTTCGTGCAGTGTATCGATCAGTACGAAGTCGATGTCCCTCCGGGATACACATCGCGACTGGCCATTGATGGGTTGGCTTCCTATACGGATGAGTTCTCTCAGGTTTCGGTAGCTGTCACACGTTTGTTTGATTTTACGGCGGCGGGAGCAAAGCCCGCAGTGCTTAAGCGGGTAGACCTAATGCAGGGAGATCGTAACGCTCAGCGTCTGGACAAACTCAGTGACTCTAAATTTGGCATCATTGAGGTGCCTAACGCATTGGATTTCAGTCCGGGGAATGGCGAATTCTTCCATGTCCGAGTGGAGACCCATGAAGGCATCTTATATGAATCAACACCCGAGCCCTTAATGCATACGCCCCCAATTCTTGGCCTGACAGTGGATACGATCTTACGCGAGATCATCCACCCCATTACAGGATTTGCACGCGTTCCTTACTTACAGTTTAAGTTGGATACCGACGTAACCTCTCCGTACATTCTGTGGAAAGTAAGGTTTACCGGCTTTTTAACGCCCGCCATTACTCTTGATCTTTCGGAGGTAGTCTTATTTGGTGATGAAGATTTGCGTTCTTCAGCACTACGAGAACATGTCATCTACGAAAAGCGATTGGATAACTTCCCCAATGGATATGGCATCGAGGTGGAACAATTTAGCCTATCTCCGACTGCGCATGACTATTGGAGACAGGTGTTGGAGACCATCAATCGCACGGGCAATCAGTTTGAGGCTGCTCCAGGGATCGTTCGTGGCAACATCTCGAATCTAAGCGATCCAGAAGACGAAGTCTACGGCTACTTCTATGCCAGTCAACGACAACTACGATACCTTTATATCGCTCCTGCCTCGCAGAAGTAAAGTTGATCCTACGTATCTTCCGGCTGCATAATGATCAAGAAAGATGAGCAGAACCAAAGCAGCAATTATTACGGGAGCAGGAAGTGGCATCGGTTTTGAAATTGCGCGCCAGCTTAGCCACCAAGGAAATCTCATAGTGATCAATGACTTAGACGAAGCGCTTTGCAACAAGGCCGCCGAAAAGATCAGAGCGGTAGGGGGCACTTGTATTGCAATAGCTGGAGATGCAGGAGAGACCGTGGTGATCGACGAGATGGTACGACAAGCGCAGAAAATGGGCATCTTATGGAAAACCGTTGCAAATGCGGGGTTAACCGCCTATGGGGACTTTATCGATTGCAGTGAGGATAAGTTTGATCGCTTGCTGAAACTCAACTTAAAGGGAAGTTTCTTTCTGCTGCAACGATCCGCTCATGCTATGATAGAACAAGGGGAAGGTGGCAGAATGGTCACTATGTCATCGGTAACTGCTGTACAGGCTCACCCTTCGCTTGCAGCCTATGGCATGACTAAGGCGGCGTTGAAGATGCTTGCCCGGGCACTTGTACCCGAACTAACCCCGCATGGCATCCTTGTCAATTCGATCGCACCCGGAGCGGTCCAGACGGAGAGAACACTCTCTGAGGATCCAGATTACGGTCGGAAGTGGGGCAGCATCTACCCGACTGGTCGGACGTGCCTTCCAGAAGACATCGCCAAAGCAACTTTATTTCTCCTGAGCGAAGACAATGAAATGATCAATGGTCAAACGCTCATCGTAGATGGTGGATGGACCACGCTGGGGCCGGTACCTGGAGACATTGAATTTCCTACTTAGGGAGAGTAAGACTACATGATCTTCAAACTATTCCCAATTCCATATTACAAGAACGACGGGCGTCCCGCATATAACTAAAATAAGCGCGAACGTGACGAAGCCCTTCTTCAAGTGACAGCGAACGAATGCCTCGTTCCTTCTGCTTCTGGCTAATGCGATACATGACTTTCCAATGAGCGTAGATATCACGGTAGGCCCTCAATACCCCATAATCCGGATCATAAACATGCGCAGGTTCTGATGCTACCCCATTGAATTCAAATATCTTGAAATCGCGGGCTGTCAATGCATCCAAATCATGGCAACGCAAATCAAATCGGCCATAGTTGATGCCGCTAACATTGGCAAACACCTTGTCAAAAAGAGACTCAAGTTCACTCGTGATATGACCATTTCCATTTAAAAAAGTGGAGCCGCGGCTGTGATTTCCGATCGCCTCCAACACCACCTCCTCACCGGCATCAGGGACGCGGCCAAGATCATCGTCCAGATAGGAATACAGTCGCTCCAGCTGCAGACGCGCACGAGGTGTTGACACGATAAGTTGGTGAATAGTCGCCTCACCGTCTCCCAGTACGGTCAAGGGACGTTTGATGCAGAGAGAAGATATCTTCCCGGACTGGCCAGGCAGCCGATGGTAGAAGACACCCAATTCCATTGGATCAGCCACATATTCCTGCAGTATAACATCAAAATGGGCTGCATCAAAATAAGTGCGTAGATCTTCTATGGATTCCAGCTTCATAACCATAAATCCACGCTCACCTACATCCGGTTTAGCAATTACAGGAAATCGCATTGAGGCATGGGTCAACATATCGATGGCACGTTCGCATCGATCGACCATGCTGTGAGGTATGAGCAGGGTTGTCGGAACAATATCCGATGGAAAAGCCTTAAGAATCCGATGCTTGGACACCCCCAACATTCCTCCATTGGCAAGCGCTGGGTTCACCCGAGAAAAGAAAAAGATGGCCCTTGAACGAATGGCAAACCAGATCCAAAAAGCTACGGTGGGGATTTGAACGATTTGAATGGGCCAGTACTCCCAATTCGTAAGCTTGGTCAGAAGATTCTGGCTACGAATGAAAAACATGGAATTTCCCATATACGCTAAGTGCTATTTTTGCTGCATGATCTCCACACCAGTCCAGTCCTCAGGAACACCGCTGACCAGATATTCTGCCGACTTAGTAATATAGTGTTTCGCCACCTGGTCCTTGGGATTGACATCAAGTATTTTACGGAACAATCCCGCCGCACCTGCAAAATTCTTGGCGAAGTAGAGCTCCAAAGCCTCTTTATAGATTTTTAGAGTCTCATCTTTGAGCGCTGCAATTTTAGGGTCTTCCGCTTCAAAGATTTCGTACACGGGTATCGCTTTATTTTTTCCAATGACCTTCATTTCGCCCAAAAATCGATGCCTAAAATCCGAGCGGTCCGCAATTCCTTCCATGGTGTCCTCGCTCACCACCATCCCCACTCCAAAAATCTTAGTGAGTCCTTCAATGCGGGATGCACCATTGACCACGTCCGAAATGACGGTAACGTCATGACGATCATGGTCCCCTATCACCCCCAACATGAGGTTGCCGGTATGTATACCAATGCCCATGCGCAGGGCTATCCTTTCCTTGGCTACTCGTTCTTCGTTATAAGCCATAAGAGAACGCTGCATGCCCACACATGCTGCAACAGCCTTTTCGGAATCAGGAAAAATGGCCATCATGCCATCCCCATAGTATTGACTGATAAACCCTTGATTTTGCTCAATATTTGGAGAGATGCGACGAAGATAACCGTTGATAAAATCGAAATTATCCTTTGGTGACATTCCTTCCGAAAGGGTGGTATAGTCTCTAATATCTGAGAAAACTACGGTCATGCGTCGTGCCACCTGATCACCCAGTCGAACATCTAAAATGCTATCGTAGTTAAGGGTATCCAGAAACTCCTTTGGAAGAAATCGGGCATGTGCTTCATTTAATTCAGATAGATGACGATACAATCGCGCGTTGTTAATCGATATACCCATGGGTGAGGCAAGCACTTTCAACGTCCGCACTAAGCTGGACGAGAATGCATGTGGAGTAAGGCCATTCTCCAGGTAGATGGCACCCACTATAGAGCCACTGCTGATCAGCGGAATGATCCTGACATTGAAGCAAGCAACTCTCAGTCCCT
>JAHQVP010000273.1 GCA_019634275.1 Saprospiraceae bacterium | reverse complement strand
CGCAAGAGTCAGGGTGGATGTCGTCCCACTCCCATCTGGCATAGTGCTGCAGCTCCCAGGGGGCTTTGCTTCCTGCCATGACATCCAGAAAATCGTTGGCGTCATATGCCCAAATGGTATGCTTGTACTGATTGTGCGGCCCTTGATGCGTCGAACATGAATAGGGGCAGTCTTGCGGACTTCCGTAGCAATACGGATTCAAGGCCCTTGTGCCCCAAAATAAGACCGAACGGGTGCCGGTCGGAAAGGCGACGCCCGCTACCTGAGAACCATTCGCTCCAAAATCTGGATGGCTTTGTGGGCTGGGATAGTACAGTACCGTCGTTCCCTCTAGTGAGTCCATCGCGCCCAGGGTCGCAGGATCAAAGACGGTCAGCGCGGGGCCGTCCGAAGAACTGCCGATAATCGATACCGCAGCCTGGCCCGTAATCGCCGGACCTCCCAGGAGCCCTTGCCACTCCGTCGGTACGAACCCCATGTACCCCGCCAGCGCCCGGGGAGGCGCCGCGACTTCCGAGTGAAAAGCAAAGAAACCCAGAAAGTTGTCTTCGTTCGCAAAATCCAGGCTGGCGGACACTCCATGGGTAAGTCCCTGCGTATTGTCCGCATCGTACCATGCAATCTCCGTAGTGATCAGCCTTCCTTTGTACACCAGATTTCCCGAAATGTGCGTACCATTCACGTCTTGATCCACCGTGGCCCCCTCAAAGACATCGGTACATGGTTGAAGGATCGATGCCTCCGCTCCAAAAGACGGTATCGACACTTCGGTGAGCCCCCCATCATGGTCGTGGCATTGGAGAAAGAGTGAGTTGCGCGTCGGATTGTGGCCCAGCCCCTTCCCCCCATAGGTCAATCGATTGCCCTGGTCGTCGTGGGTGGGCAAACGGAAGGATCCAAGATACCGGACATCCGACTGCTGAATCAACGGTTGCGTGGTTGGACTCCCAGCCTGTCCTTGCAACAGGCCAAGCCCACTGAAAAAAGCAGTTGCAAAGAGAAAGGGACGAAGCATGGAACCAGGCATTTCACTTTATTGATCCTGATTGACCGCCATATGTGCGCTGAAGATCCGGACGGGCAATAATTATGCCTCCGTCCCGCTCATCAAGTGCTTCTTACCGAATCCAGAGGGTTTGACCAGACAGCTTTTAGCACCAGAGAACTGATGGAGAGGAGTGCCAGGCATAAAGAACACATCCCAGCTGTTGCAAAAAAGGTCCAATTCAACTCCACTCTGTAGGCGAAGTGTTCTATCCATCGACTCAGAAAAAAATAAGCGAGTGGCACAGCAATGAGGATTGACAGGGCAATAAGTCGCACAAACGAACCTGAGATTAAGGAGATGAGTCCAGGCGTGGAGGAACCCAAGATCTTGCGCATGCTTATTTCCTTCATTCTCAAATTGACGTGATGGGATACGATTCCAAAAAGGCCCATACAGGCAAGAACTAGTGCTATGATCGTACCAATTGTAAACATGATGCCCAGTCGCTCCTCGGATCGATAGAGTGCCAAATAAGATTCATCCAAATACTGAAGATCAAATGGAAGTTCGGGCAGCACCCTTCGTAAAACGGATCGTATATGAGGGATAGCTGCATCGGCTTGGGCAAGGTCTATCGACATCGTGATGTAGCCCACTTCTGAGACCTGAGTGGGATGAAGGTAGCACATGGCCAAGGGTTCAATCCTTTGATGCAAAGGTTGAAAATGAAAATCCTTGACTACACCAACCACGACACCGTCTTCAAACTTCTTGCCCACTGCCTCATTCCAACCCAGTGATTGAACTGCTCTCTCATTCAAGAGATAACTTTGGGTAAGATCAGACTGAAACGCATGCGAAAGATTGCGTCCTTCGACAATTTCCAGGCCGAACATATCCACATAGTTAAAATCAATTCGATTGCTGTAGAACTGGCGCTCTTCCAGACCTGGATTGCCCTCCCACCGCTTTATCATATTTTGATTATCTGTCTCAAGGGGTAGGTTTTCGGTGATGGTCATCTGATATACCGCTGGATGTGCAACAATCTCACTTTCCAAGATCTCTTTTTCCTCGTAGAGGGTCGCCATCCTAAAGGGCACATATACAATTTGAGACCTTTCGAACCCTAACTTATTTTCCTGTAAAAAACGAAGTTGACTATAGACTACAATGCTGCATATGGTCAGTACCACAGCAAGTGCAAACTGTCCCACAATCATGGCATTGCGCACGCCATTTCTACCACCTCTGCTAAGCAGCGAACCCTTAACGGCTCGTATGGGCTGCACCACTGCAATTAAGATACCGGGATAAAGGCCCGAGCTCACGCCGACAAAAAGGACCATAAAAAGAGCAGCCCACCAATGGCTAGCATACAGAAGTCTTCTAAACTCCATGGATAAATTAAGTGCCTCATTGATGGGTGGCAAAATCAGTTTGACGGTCACCAAAGCCGCAATAAGACATCCTGTCATAAGGATCGTCGACTCAAGAAGAAACTGGATCATGATCTGAGGCCTTTTGGCTCCGAGCACTTTCCGCAGTCCTACCTCCTTTGTCCTAAAATCCAGCCGTGCATTAGTCAAATTCGTGTAATTGACCAATGCCAATAATAAAATGACAAAGGCAATTGAAGAAGCCAGATAGAGGTATCGAATGTCACCGTTAGGCTCAATCTCCATGTTGATTTGTGAGTGTAAATGAATGTCAGTAAGTGGCTGCAAAAAATAGTCAGGAGAGGCAGGCAGATCAGCAAATTGAGCCTCCGCTATTCGATCCAGTGCTTCCAAATTGCTTTCCATGTCATCGTGGTCCACCCCTTTCTCAAGGAGTAGATACGTGCGAAAACTATTGCTATTCCACTGCCCCAATTGCTCCTGAAAATAGAAGGGGAAATTGGACACCGGGGTGATGTAAGAGTACTGCCAATGCTGATCACGTGGTGGGTCTGCAACTATGGCCTTCACCACCACTTCATGATCACGATCCAGAATCAACGTTTTACCCACAACTTCCTGAGAAGCGAACAATTTGTTGGCAAGCGAAGTGGTCAAAATGATCGATTTAGGATCGGACAAGGCATCCTTCAGACTACCATGCAAGGACTGAAGATCAAAGACGGTCAGAAAATATGCATCTGCAAAGATGCCTTGCTCATAATGGGCATCTTCATTTGTGCGCAGGAGTACCTCCTCCACTTGAAGCGTAGTGGCGGAGAGAACCTCTGCAAAATTCTCTCTGGCATAAAGTGCCAGAGGCCATGGCGCCAAGGCAAATTGGTTTGATCCTTGGAAATCAATCCCTTCCAAGGTCTGCGCTACGCGATAGATTTGGTCGGATCGAGCAAACTGCTCATCATAATGTGATTCGTATTGGATATACAAAATGCACATCACGAACGAAATCATGCCTATCCAGAGTCCGAATATACTGATGGCGGCATGCTGCTTGACCCGAAGAATATTTCGGTATCCTGTCTTAACGTAATTCCCAAATAGTAAGAATGGTCGCTCCGGAACTAGCGCAAAGGATCGAATGGCAAAGGGTCGAATGTAATGCAAGACCTGAAACCAATAGTGGAATGCGGCTATACTCCTGCCCTTAGCATTCCATAGCTGCAGATATTTTTCATGCAGATCTCCCAACACCTCCTCTTTGAGTTCTTCCTTCAGAAAGAACTGCAAAAATTGGACTGCTAAATTGGGAGGACGGGGTAGCATGGTACTAGATCACTTTTTCATGATTAGGAGAATTTGATTGCAAAGCCCGGATATTGGCGCCATAGGGACATACGTAGATCTCGTGTATGACTCAAGGTTCGATGCCCCAGGGCTGTCACTTCATAAATACGCTTCCTCCTTCCACCTCGACGATCGGTTGGTGCTCCCATTGCTGACCTTAAAAATCCCTTCTTACTCATCCGCACCAGCGCAGAATGGACGGCACCAATTGAAGCAGTCTTCCCAGTCTGCTTTCGGTATTCCTCCGCAATCTTCAATGCATAGGCTTCTTGACCTAAAATTCCGACCAGCAGCAATACAACTTCTTCAAACTCTCCTATTCGCTTATTCTTCATTGAACCGATTCCTGTGTTTGCAATCCACCTGAGACCCAGGGAATAACATACTAATTTGTAGAACTAATATAACCTATTTGTTCTACATTGCATAACTAATAATTGCTCGCGGGCCTCGAAGTCCAACAACTTAGTTCTCAGAAAGTGTACACCAACTGCCCTGGAGTAACAACAAGAAGGGCCCTGCTATCTAAATCCATCACTTCCTTCGTCCCCGGGCATCCTCGCCTAGAACTGATGATGCTCAGAAATGGTCAGGTAATACCCATCGGGATCCACCACCGAAAATTCCCTCCGGCCGGTATTGGGATTGACCTTTATCTCCTCCGCCAAGGGGTAGGCCAGCTTGCTCAAGATGTGATGTATGGCCTCCAGTCGCTGTGTGCGGAAATATAGAATAAGGCCATTGCCAGGAACAATGCCGGGATCCTGCATGGTGGGATGATCGTGTGCCGACCATCGGTGCAGGCATAGCATCACTTGTCCGTCTGGAGCCTTTAACACGTCGAATTCCAGGCCACCATGGGCACTTATAAATCCAAATACTTCTTGATACCACGCCGAAGCGGCTGGCACATTGGCAACGGCAATGATCGGATCAATCTCCATCGGGCATGCTACTTAGTTATTTATGCATGCTGCTGAACATGACGTTTCGTCGACGGGGTCATCCACTCTGCAATATATGGAATCCAAGGTCCCAATAATATTCCAGAAACGCATCTTGCTAAAAACGAGAAATAATAAAATTTCTGATGCTTCTATACTTGTAATTGTCACTCGCGATCGGTGCCCATACTCCACTCGCTATATCGGTGTATTTCATTAATTCCAGAAAAGCCCATCCATGAATAAATCCTTTTCTGAGGAAAAATAAAAAGGGTCCTCCGCAGAAGACCCTTTTGCATCATTTTATTTATCACATGCCATCCGGTTCATTCCATTCATGAGTACGAACACTTG
>JAHQVP010000272.1 GCA_019634275.1 Saprospiraceae bacterium | reverse complement strand
CAGATCGGGATCAACCCACATCGCGAAATAAGTGCTATCAATGGTTTGTGAGGCGCGATTGATCAGCTTATAGCGCTGAAAGGTCATGTCGTTGATCTCATCATTGGTCGCATATGCAAATGCCTGAACCTGGATTTCCATCTGAATGGGATTTCCCTGTGTCTGTGTGTGTATCCCACCGGCATCGTTGTATATCCAAAAGATCATTTCGTCTGGAAACTGCGGTACAGGACATCCTCGAATCTCGATGATGGGATAGTCGCCTTGCAAGGGATCATAGGCAAAGTCTCCATCGTTGTCCCAGAAGCCAGCAAGGCCCTGGGAGGTATTCGGGAGTTCAAAGTCATGAATGTCTGCGAAGTAAGGGTTGCCCCGGGCTGGCCATCCCAGAACGTCGATCGGCACCTCTTCCCTGCTCAGTGGTATGTCGGATTCAAGGGCATCACTATAGTCGTTCAAAAACTTGCGGATGTTATCCCCCAGTACACTAAACTGACGATCCCATTGTGCACAGGTATCTCGTTCTATGGTCCCCAGTACTGGATCTAATGGGCCTGGCCAAAAGTCATTTCGATTGGGATTGCGAAAAGTTTGTGCTGCAAGTTTGAGATTTCCTACAGGATCGTAACCACCTAGCCACACAGCTCCCGCAAAGATTGAGGATACTTCATCCAATCCAGATGCAGGATCCACCTGAGGCACGATGTATCGACCTACTGAAAGATCCCACCACACATCTCCTCCACCCAATAGTCGTGCTCGCACATTGTTAATCGACATATCCGTCTCGGAGGTGGCTGGGGCACAATCTGCTCGACTGCCAAATTTTGCTCCCGAAACATCTCTTAGATTTTCGCGTGGATTCTCATACCATGGCGGATACTTCGCTTCTGCATCTGTGAGGCTCAGAAGAAGACCAATCAAAATGATGCCGTATGTTCTCATCTCCCTCATTAGAAATCAATGCGTGCACTAAGAAAAATCCTGCGTGGCAGATAAAAATTATTGGGAGACGTCAGGAGCCATCGATATGCATCCTGGTAGGCTTCCTCGTTTCGACCTGCTTCCAACACAGCGGTCCCCGTAGATCTCACATTTTCCAATGTGCTTTCTCCATCTGGTGATAACAAGAATCCAGAGTCGTATGGTGATCCACTCACCGAGTATACATTGCGCACATTTTTGGTGTTCAGAACGTTGAGTGCGCGCAGGGATAGGTTAATGTTTAATGGCCTTTCGGAGTCCTTTGCCAGTCTAAAGCTCTTGTCAATCCGTGCATCCAAAGTGATGGTCCAGGGTTTTCTTGCCCCGTTAATCGAACCAAGGAAGCCACTGCCACCAAAGGGTTGTGCCCGGATGCGCTGGGTGTAGGGTCGGCCAGAGACCACAAACGACTGAAGGTTGATCCCGAGATTGGAGAATATATCCAGGTCAAACAGTCGGGGACCGTTGTAGGCGTTGCCACTGCCGTAGCGATAGTCAAACGTAAACTTAAAGGAGTGCCGCTCATCACGATCCAATGGAAACAGCGTACGCAGATTGCCACGAGTAGTTAAACCTGCCTGGGAGTTTACATTGGATCCTGTGCCATCTGCAAATTGCAAGGTGTAGTTGGCTTGAAATGTGGTGTTGACGGTCCTGCGTAAGTCGTACTGAAAAGAAAATCCTTTGATCGTGCCGAAGTCTTGGTTGCCAACCGTAACGTAGGAGCTGATGGGCGATGGAATGAATAGGAACGTCTGTTGCTGCAACATGTCACGAAGTTCCTTGTAGTAGGCATTGATCTTAAGCGCTGAGGAATTGGACAATTTTTGTTGGTAGCCTACTTCATAGTCAATGGTACGCTCCGGTCGCAGATTGGAATTGGGTAAGGGATTTCCTGCTGTGTAGGAATCATTTTCAAAATAGTACCAAGTAAGCGGTGTTGCGATATTGCTTGATGGTGGTCGCTGGACCAAGACATCATAATGTGCAAAAAAATTGGCCACATCGGAGATCGGAAACGATACGGCAATGCGAGGCATCCAATTTATTTGTGCGGTATAGTCTTCAAATGATTGATTGATGTCAAAATCGTCATCCTGAATGTTGTTGATTCGTTCATCATAGAGTTGGGGATAGACAATTTCCCCTCCAAAAATTACATTGCCATCGTTTGCAGGTGTACCATTGGAAAAATACCATTGGTCATCCTGACGAAATGCTTTGACTTCTGTCGATCCCTCACCATTGACATATACTTTAAAATCATCTCCCACATTGCTCGGTTGGGTACCTCCAAATCGATCATAGAAAGTGGATGCATCCATAACCTCATAGAGTGAAAATGGATCTTTCAGCACTTTAGTGTTGGCGTCAAAACGATCGACTCTTAGGCCCACCCTAAAAATGATGTCCTTAAATGAAAATTTGTCCTGAATGTAGGCTGCCTGGTAAATAGGTTGGTTAGGCGATATGAGAAACGTACGATCACCATCTGCATCACGACCAGTAAAGAAGTCTTCAAAGGTCACATCCGTACTTAATTTGTTCCCCAGGTAATCGTATCCGTAGTACCCCACGATGCGCTGATCCGTCAACTCTAGAGGAGAAAAGAGATCGAGCGACAAGTCATCCGGATGGATGCCGTCTACATTAACATAGTCGGTGAGTGGTACACCCAGTTGATCCCGAATGTTCTTATAGAATTGCTTCCCTTCGAATCCTGTAATTTGCTTTTGAAACTCCTCAAACAGCAAGTCTGATCGAACGATGCCATTGAACTCTCCAATAACTTGCGTGGTGTCTACGCCGATAATATGACGATTGGCTTGAAGGCGCGCTACCTGCCAGAGATTGAAGGGAGCAATGCGCCAGGATCGATCAATCTGCTGCTCATGACTGACCCCAAATGCAATAGAATGACGTCCTCGGTCCGAACCTCCCGGAACCAAGTCCAGCGTGCCGGCAAGATTGGCGGTGTAGCGTTCGGTTTCAAACTTATTGAAGGCGTTGTAGACGGAACCTACATTATTATGTATGCCCCATAAAGAGGAAAACGATCCCGATCTAAATCCATTGAATGTGCGATAGTTGCCAAATACATCTTGTGCGATCTCATTGTTGTAGTTCGCAAGAGCAGGGTTGTATGCCGATGGGTTAAATGGCTCCACTAAGGATTGGAGAAAACCAGCGTGCGCAATGCCTTCAGTGCTGCCGGAGTACGTTGATTCGCCTTCAGCCGGCAACCATGCAAAATCGAAGGTGCCCACATGCCCATAGCGAAAGAGATGGTCCTGATGGCGGAGATCTTCGTTGCGTCCATCGGCTCGCTCAAAACCGATTGTGGCAGTATACGCTATGTTTTGTATTAGGCGAGACCTACTTTCGGTATCGCCGCGACCCAAGCGATGGCGGAAGCGTAGGTTTGCCCTGGACCTTGCGTCGTATGATATGGGGTTATATTCAGAATTTAGGAGCAACCACGCTGAAGATGGTGCAAATTGATTCTCGATGTTTCGATAGTTGCCGGATAGCGAAAGGTCCATATTGTGTCTTAACCGGGCATCCAATTTTGCCGTAATGTCAATTGCTTCGTCACCAGAATTTGGTCGCGCTTTCACTTGATTGACATCTTCATTTCTAATGAATTCTCCACTGGAGAAGCTGCTGCCCAATACGCTTCGTGTAGGATTGGCTTCTAGATCCGCCAAGGTATTTGGCTTGGCCACATACAGTGGAACGGAAGATGGATTAGTCTCATCTCTGGAGCGGTATCGTCCCGCCAGTCGATACCCTAAAACGGACTCTCCCCGCTTGTTCCGAATGATCGGACCACTGAAGTATCCATTGGCCTCATTGTAGCCAAAGGCATCTAGATATTGAGAAGTTTCCAGCTCCAATCCGCCGCTAAAACGATTAGATGGCCCTTTGGTTGTAATGGATATCACCCCACCGGTGACGTCTCCATATCTCGCCTCTATCCCCCCTGTGATGACTTGCATCTGATCGATCTCGGATTGCGGCAACAACGACGAACTGAATACGCGAACACCGTCGACGAAATACTCCGTTGCATTGGTCCTTGAGCCTCTGATGGCGATGGCTTCACCCTCTACAGACGATATCCCAGCGGTGGTAGCAGCCAGCGTGTTGATGCTTTTAGTGGGCAAATTGCGTATCTGTTCTGAAGTCACTACTCCTCCGGAGGTCGTGTTGTCCTGCTGGATCAAGGGCACTTTATAGTCGACGACAACCACCTCATCCAACACCACCCCTGCCGACAACTCCACATTGACGATATTAACTTTGCCTGCCAAGACCACTACTCCCCGCGTGCGTTGTGTATTGTATCCCACATAGCTGACTTCTACATCGTAGGTGCCGGGATCGATATTTGAAAAAGCATAGTTGCCATCAATATCGGTCTCCACACCACGCACCAAAACCTCATTCTTATAAATGGCGACGTTGCAAAACAACACTGCTTCAGCCGATTCTGCATCCGTTACCTTGCCCTGCAACGACGTCTGTGCCATTCCTGTCATGGTAAAGAGAATGCCAATCAGTACAAGTCCAAATTTGTCAGTAAACGGTCTGATAAGGTTCTTTTTCAGTTACGCAAAATACAACGTTTGAACTACCTATTACGTCTGCTGGTCCGATTGCTGCCATGCCGTGATTTTTGCAAGCAAAACTTGCGCGATTTTTCGCTTTGACTCTATGGTCCAGCCCGCTATATGGGGCGACAAGATGACTTGAGGCAGCTGATGCAGTGTCCGATATTGGATTCGTTCTAATCGAGAAAATGTCGTCGGTTTTTCATTTTCCAATACGTCAAGGCAGGCCCCAAGAACTCTTCCAGTCTTTATGCCAGCGATCAAATCCTCCAGATTAACTACCATGCCCCTGGCTGTATTGATCAGATAAAAGGGCTTGGAAAAGCGGTTGATCCAGGAGCGATTGATCCAATGATGGAGAGAAGGGTCATAGGATACGTGGATGCTAACCACGTCCGCTTGCGCCGAAATCTCATCCATCGTCGCCTTTTCTGCCAAGGGAAAATCAGTGAGATCAGGACTTATCGGGTCACAAACAAGCAACCGACATCCAAATCCCTGTAGCAACCGTGCAAGAGCTTGTCCCGTGTGCCCAAAGCCGACCAACCCTACAGTTAGGCCTTTTAGTTCTCTTCCTCTATGAGGCTCCCGGTCCCATTTTTCAGCACGAACATTGGCATCTGCTGCGGGAAGATGATTGAGTAAAGCAAGCAACATGCCTAAAGCATGCTCGGCGACCGCCTGGCAATTTCCTTCGGGTGCAGAAAATACTGCGATCCCTCTTTGAGCCGCTTCCTGAAGATCAATGATCTCCAAACCAGACCCCAACCTTCCAATAAAGAGCATGTTGGGCAGTTCTTGCAAAGTGGTTTTCGGGAATTTGATCTTAGAATTATGGATGATGCCCTGAAACGCCTTTGCCAGAGGCAAGAAATCACCTGGATCTAAGTCAGGCATATACGTGCAGTCGTATCCCAGTTGAGCTAGGCCATCTATGAGTAGATCATGTACGTGGTCTGTGATCAGTACTTTCATCGTGCGTGCATAACATTTATAAGAGGTCCTTTCTGCATCAAAAGTCGGTTATATCTTTAAGCATATCCAAGCTTGTGCCAAAAGAAGCCAAGCACCAAAAAATATGGCCAGATGAATGTACTCAACCCTATACTCGTGAAGCAATACCTCGCTGTTAGAAAGAGGGATTGGCGAAATAGTCCCCAGGTATTTTTAGCTGCTCAGAAGCAAATGCTTGATCATCTCCTATTGCAGTCGCGTACACATGTTCCTTTTCAAGCAAAACGCATCAACGACAGACTGTCCTATACTGAGATTCCTCCTGTCGGAAAACGAGATATGATGGAGTCGCTCGCGGACACCTTCAATCGGAAAATTCTCACGTCGTTAAAGGTTTCCCCAAAAGAGGTGACTGATTTTGCCAGACACCATGATGGTAAGAAATCAGCTTGGCTTAAAGGTTCGATAAAGTTATCTCGAACCTCTGGTACGACGGGGAGGCCCGGAACATTCTGTCGCACTGAAGCTGAAAGCTGGCGGGGACGAGCCATCAGTCTGGCGCGCATTCGGACCAGGAAGTACCCCTTACTTGATCTCTTTCCAAAGCGGACACGGACACGCTGGGCCATTATCGGAAGTGGTGAAGGAACAACGCTCGATGGGGTGAGCCGAGGCAATAATTTTGCCCAAAACCACTTTAACCACAAGTTTGATATACGGCATTTTTCCCTTGAGTTGTTTGATCGCAAAATGGCAGAAGCTATTGATGATTTTAAACCATTTGGCATTTCCGCTTTTCCACTTCATCTCCTCCGATTTGCAGAAATGAAACTCTCAGGCATTGGCCCTACTTTTGAACCCCCGGTACTGGCCAGTGGAGCAGATTTACTCGAGCATCGCCACTACAAAGTACTCCGCAAGGCTTTTCCAAAGGCGCTGATTCAAAATCACTACGGATCCATAGAATGTTCTCCCATCGCCAATTCCTGCCCCCTCGGAAATCTGCACCTAAACAACGACCTCGTAGTATGCGAAGCCGTCGATGCATACGATCAGGAAGTGCCTCTGGGCACATGGAGTGATGCGCTGCTTGTGACGGATCTCAGAAAAAGGCTTCAACCCATCATCCGCTACCGTATTTCTGATTCCATTCGTATCCTCCCGGAAAACTGTGCCTGCGGACGGGCTCAGCCCATTCTGGAAATCCGGGGTCGCAGATTCGCTCCCCTGTACTTTGATGATGATTCCGGTAGGGAACTTAGCGTTTCATCCGAGCAACTCACCGACCCGATCATCAATGATTTTTCCCTACCAAGGTCCCATGTAGAATACCATCATCGCAACCACTTTAAGTACTTTTTCCATCTTCCAAAATACCGACGGGAGGGAATCATTTCCGATCCGGAATTGGTCAAAGAGCGAGCGCTCAACCATCTACGGGCATTCACCAAAACAAACAATTGTCACAATTCAGTACGGTTTGAAGTGCATGTCATTCCAGAAGATGACCGCTTCCGGGAGGGGTCGAAATTCAAGGCCATAAGGGCGACGGTGAAGGCTCAAAATCCTGCTGATCAAGCATGATCCTTTTGACGAAAAGCCCAGGCAGCCCCTGTTACTCCATTGATGATTAAATCGCATTTGTATTTATCTAGTGGCTAGGGGCTTGGATACTACGCAATAATTATATTTGTCCGCGATTTAATCCAGACTATGCCACGAGATACTTCCATTCAATCCATCCTGATCATCGGGAGCGGACCGATCATCATCGGACAAGCATGTGAATTTGACTACTCCGGATCTCAAGCCTCTCGTTCTTTACGCGAAGAGGGAATTGAGGTGAGCCTGATCAATTCCAATCCTGCGACGATCATGACCGATCCGGTAACTGCAGACCATATTTACCTCAAACCGTTGACGGTGGAAAGCCTTCGCGAGATTTTACAGGAGCGCAAGATCGATGCGGTACTCCCTACGATGGGTGGTCAAACCGCTTTGAATCTAGCGATTGAAGCTGGAAAACAGGGTCTTTGGGAAGAGTTTGATGTTAAGCTGGTCGGTGTGGACCTCGAAGCCATTGAACTGGCCGAAAATCGAGAAGCCTTTCGCAAACTCATGGTGGAGATAGGTCAGCAGGTAGCACCTTCCTTCATTGCAAACTCATTTCTGGAAGGAAAAGAAGCAGCCCAGAAAATCGGCTTCCCCTTAGTCATTCGACCCTCATACACACTGGGCGGTTATGGCGGTGGTTTTGTCATGGAGGAAAAAGACTTTGATGAGGCGCTGCGTCGCGGCCTCAATGCCTCCCCTACCCACGAAGTATTGGTGGAGCAGGCGGTACTGGGATGGAAGGAGTTTGAGTTGGAACTTCTTCGTGACAGTAATGACAATGTAGTGATCATCTGTACCGTAGAAAATATGGACCCAATGGGCATCCATACAGGAGACAGCATTACGGTGGCACCAGCCATGACGCTCTCTGACACTGCCTATCAGCAGATGCGCAATGACGCCATGGAGATGATGCGTTCTCTAGGCAATTTTGCCGGTGGTTGTAATGTGCAGTTTGCACAGAATCCGGAGACCGAAGAACTCATTGCCATTGAGATCAATCCGCGTGTATCGCGTTCCTCTGCATTGGCAAGCAAAGCCACGGGCTATCCCATTGCGAAAATCGCGGCGAAGCTCGCCATTGGCTACACTTTGGATGAACTAAAGAATCAAATCACCAAGACCACATCTGCATACTTCGAACCTACCTTAGACTACGTCATTGTCAAGATGCCAAGATGGAACTTTGACAAGTTTTACGGGGCCAGTCATATCCTTGGCCTGGGCATGAAGTCCGTTGGTGAGGTGATGGCCATTGGCAGAAACTTCCTGGAAGCCCTGCAAAAAGCCTGTCAGTCCCAGGAGAATAATCGCATGGGACTAGGTGCAGATAAAAAAGAGTGGATCCGCACACAAGACATCCTGGATCGATTGGAGCAAGTAAGCGACGATAGGATATATCGGGTCAAGGATGCGTTGCGCTTGGGTGTACCAAGCAAAAGTGTACAGAAACTTACCCGCATCGACCCTTGGTTTATCAAGCAGATTAAACACTTGATCGAACTCGAAGATCGGTTGCAGCGATACAATGTGCCAGAAGACATTCCCATAACTTTTTTCCGTAAGCTAAAGAGCGTTGGCTACTCGGATGCACAGATTGCCTGGCTTCTTAGAGTCGACGAATCTGCCGTCACCAAGCATCGCAAGAAGTTGGACATCCGCCGCACCTATAAGATGGTAGATACTTGTGCAGCAGAGTTTGAGGCACATACCCCGTACTTCTATTCCACCTTTGATCAGGAGAACGAAAGCATTGTTTCGGAAAACAAAAAGATCATTGTACTGGGATCAGGTCCAAATCGAATCGGCCAAGGGATCGAATTTGACTACTGCTGTGTTCACGGCGTACTGGCATTAAAAGAGATCGGTTACGAAGCCATCATGATTAATTGCAATCCCGAGACGGTTTCCACGGACTTTGACGTGGCGGACAAGCTCTATTTCGAACCCATTTTTTGGGAGCACCTGGAAGAGATCATCGAATTGGAAAAACCCGAAGGAGTTATCGTCCAGTTGGGTGGCCAAACCGCACTGAAGTTGGCCAAGAACTTGACAGAAAAAGGCGTAAAAATCATCGGTACCAGTTATGAGGCACTTGACCTTGCAGAGGATCGAGGGCGATTCTCAGATCTCTTGAAGGAATTGGGCATCCCGTATCCACGATACGGAGTGGCCAATGATGCGGACGAAGCACTGCAGATTGCCAATGAGGTCACCTATCCCGTACTCGTACGTCCCTCTTACGTACTGGGTGGCCAGCGCATGAGGATTGTGATCAATGACGACGAACTGGAGCGCAGTGTCCTTTCTATCTTTAAGCACCTCCCTGACAATAAGGTACTGATTGACCAATTTTTAGAGCGCGCCAAAGAAGCCGAAGTAGACGCAATCTGCGATGGTGAAGATGTACACATCATGGGCATCATGGAGCACATCGAGCCAGCTGGAATTCATTCCGGAGATAGTTCTGCCGTCCTTCCCCCTTATAGCCTCTCCGATGAGGTGGTGGAAACCATGATCAAGTACACGCACCAACTGGCGCTTGCTCTTAATACCAAAGGACTGATCAACATCCAATTTGCGATCAAAGACGAAAAAGTCTATGTCATTGAAGCCAATCCTCGGGCTTCTCGGACCACTCCCTTTATAGCCAAAGCTTACGGAGTGCCGTACCTAAACTACGCGACCAAGGTCATGGCTGGCTCGCATAAGATTAAAGACTTTGAAATGATCAACGAACTGGATGGATATGCCATCAAGGTCCCGATTTTCTCCTTCCATAAATTTCCAAACGTCGACAAGGAATTAGGCCCGGAAATGAAGAGTACAGGAGAAGCCATTCGCTTTATCAAAAACCTGCAAGATCCTTTCTTCATGGAATTGGACCGGCAACGATCCATGTTCTTGAGGAGGTAGTGTAAAAATTGGTCCTTAGCCATTGCGCAATAACTAAGGACCAAATAGACCTCACTTTAGAGACAGGACACCTGCAAAGTTTAATAAATCGGCCATGTCGAAATCGCCATTGGGTTTGCCCTGTATTCGATCCAAATGCGGCGTAAATCCCTTGTTTAGATAGGATTCAGGATCATCCTTCAACATACGATAAAAGGTCTCCGCAATAATCCGGCCACCGCAAGGCCCCAATTGATTGCCTTTTCCCTTTGTCTCTGCCTCTCGCAAAACATAATACCACAACGGCGTCTTTCGTGCGAGCTCTTTATTGGTTAAGAACAAGAGCAGTTTACGATCAAGAATTTTCAAAGGACGTTCAAAGGGCACCTTTGCCAAACGAAGTTCTTTGGGAATGTCGTTCTTTGGGACCAATCGATTAATGGTCAGTTTCACTTTCTGAGAAAGCAAGTCTTTTAAGGATTGCATCGGTTGGAGATTGCACTTTCTGCTCACAGCCTGACCGCTTGGGAGTTTGAATGCAAGCCCGCGTCTTAAGTTACGTGAAGCCAAGATCGCCTTGAAGTTGGGCATACTACTAGATCCAGGTGCTTGTTCGTTGAGATCACTGGGCAAGCTCTCCAGACTCAATGCCATGTTGGTGTCAATTTTCATCGCCATGTTGATCTTAAAGTCATCGCCAAAAGTGATGCCCGTATCGAAAAAACGATTCCAGTCGATAACCCAATTGCTGAAGACAGGCAACCTTTGTCTACTCACAAAATTAAAGGCATTCAAAAAACTGTTGTTCGTAAGTGCATCTCTGAAGTTGTTATTAAAGTCGTATTTGTCACGTACCATGCTGTGGCCAAATCGGTACGCACCCACGGTAAATTCTACCGGTAAGCGGAATGGATTCTGATTATTGGCTCTTTGTGGGAAAAAAATCAAATTCTCATCATCAAAAACATCAGCGAGCAATTTGTCGACAAGTATTCTGCGAAGAAAGTCATGGACCACGATCCATTGATAGTGATGTGTTACAGTCTCTCTAGCCCGATCAAAGAGTTCGTCCCGAGACACTCCTTCTAACGACAGCTGATCCACTACCCTATTGTGAAATTTTAAAAATGCATGGTGCAACTGGGAGACAAATAGGTTTTCATCATTCCTGGGATCACCGATGATGGCCGTCCGATCGCTGGTTCGTGGTAGGTCAAAATCACTGGGCACTCCAATAGCTCCTACACTGGTGTGTGGGCCACCCGGACCAACATTTCTATTCTCCCCCAACAAAAATTTAAGTCCCCGCACTTGCAAGGAAAGATTGGGTCCGTGGTCATATAAGTGGCGTGACACTGCCGGGCCTCCTCCATATAAACTGTCAAGATCCAGGCAAGGCGTTCGCATATTGAGGGTCTGCGATGGTACTTGTACACTGTCGACCGATGAAAATGGTTCGAGTGTAATGTCATGGTCAATGAACTGACCCAAATATGTATAACCCGCTGGAATGTTGGATTCTTTTCGAGCTATGCCACTTTCATCGACCCCCATCAGATCGCCAAGCAAATCCATCAGCTGTTTATTTCTGGAACTGAATGCAAGGGTATCTCGATTAGTCGTACAGTCAGGAAACATATAGGTGTACCTGTCCGTGCAGCTTTTTTTAAAAGAAGGCGTGAAGAGTGGTTTTGCAAAGCGTGTGCCATGCATGAATTTTCCTGCGCGCATGATATTGATTTTAGGTTAAGAAATTCACTTTGATCGACCATCGTTGAATGCTCCGTGGACCTTGCATGGATGAAAGAATGAGGTAAAGAGCCAATGCATTTTGGTAATAAGGGAAGCCGAACAAAGTGCTGGGATCTTCTCCTAGTTCCTGCCTATTCATTGGAATCTTACCCATCTCTAATGGTCTTTACTCATGATTTAAGTGATGGGATTCACGCAAACGTTACCAAGAGGTCAGGATAATTTTGGAAGAGCTCCCGGTTCTTTGTGATAACTGCCTTACCTTTGTCAAAAGAGGGCGTGATGAAGACAAAGAAAGAAATAGTCCGTAACTGGCTACCCCGCTATACCGGCACAGCATTAGACGAATTCGGAGAATACATCCTTCTTTGCAATTTCTCGAACTATGTGAGGATGTTTGCCCAGTGGCACAATGTACCGTTGCGAGGAGAAGACCGCTCGATGCTAAGTGCCACGGCCGGAAACATTACCATCATCAATTTTGGTATGGGCAGTCCTAATGCGGGGACCATCATCGACTTGCTTACTGCCATCAAGCCCAAAGCAGCACTCTTCTTAGGAAAGTGCGGAGGTTTAAAAACGAAGAAAAACAGTGTGGGCGATTTGATCCTGCCCATTGCAGCGATACGAGGAGAAGGTACATCGAACGATTACCTTCCTCCCGAAGTCCCGGCCCTGCCTTCTTTTGCGCTACAGAAGGCGATTTCCACTACCATTCGAGAGCATGATCGAGATTATTGGACGGGTACCGTCTATACTACAAACAAGCGGGTTTGGGAGCATCGAGAAGACTTTAAGAAATACCTTAAATCATTGCGTCCCATAGCGGTAGACATGGAGACCGCAACCATCTTCATCGCTGCTTTTAAGAATAAAATTCCTGCCGGAGCGCTGCTGTTGGTTTCCGATATGCCGATGGTTCCGGAAGGAGTGAAGACGGAAAAAAGCGATGCTACCGTGACGAAGCGTTTTGCTAAGCAACACCTTAAGATTGGAATCAATAGCTTGATGCAGTTGATCAATAAATCGCTTACGGTAAAGCATTTGAAGTTCTGATCGCCAAGAGATTCAAACGGATCTGCTCACCCCTTCTACTTTCTTTGTTCGACCACTAATCGGAGACTGACTAACCCTTCCAGCGGGTTGTTTCGGGTAAATTGCTCAAAAGCAATACTGTGGGACCCAAGTTGATCAAAAAAAGCATTCTCCTGTAGCGCCACACGTGCTTTGCAGCTTGCACCTAAGCATTTTCCATACCATTGACCTGCTTTATTGGCCAGATTTATGGGAAGCATTTGTTCTTTCTCCTCTCCATCGGGATAGGTGGTGATCGTTTTGGCATACACATTTTCATACGCATACTCCTCACTGTGATCAATATCTAAGAAAAGGTCGTAGCGAAGTGAAGTATCTACCACCGCAAAAGTAAATGTGACCGGCTCCTCATGGTTCCAACCTGCTTCATTCAGGACGTGCTCTTGGCTGAAGAAGGGTGCCTCCTGGCAAGACACCAATCCCAAGAGAATAACAACAAGAAGGGCCGAGCCCCTAATCATGAATTGAAGTAATCTTTCATTTTTTCAAAAAACCCTTTGTCGCTCTTGCCTGGCTGGGGCTTTAGATTCGGCATGTCCCGAAGTTTTTCCAGTAATTTCTTCTCTTCAGCATCAAGCTTCTTCGGAGTCCATACCGCCACATGGATCAATTGATCTCCTTTTTGATAGCTCTGCACGACAGGCAGGCCTTTCTGCTTGAGTCGAAGAATTTTGCCCGACTGGGTGCCTGCGGGGATCTTGATCTTTACTTTGCCATCGATCGTAGGGACTTCGACACTGGTACCCAGAGCTGCATCCGCAAAATTAAGGTAGAGATCATAAATCACATTGGCACCGTCGCGCTTTAGAGACTCGTGGGGTTTTTCCTCGATATTGATGAGCAAATCACCCGCTGGTCCGCCATTTTTTCCTGCATTGCCGTATCCTCTCATAGACAGCTGCATCCCTTCCTCAACCCCTGCTGGAATCTCAATCTCAATCGTCTCTTGGCTATAATTGGTGCCTGCTCCTTTGCATGTCGTACACTTGGCAGTCACTACTTGTCCTTGCCCCCCACAATTGGGACAAGCTGTTGTGGTCTGCATTTGACCTAAAAAGGTGCTCTTTACCTGACGGACATATCCACTACCGCCACAGGTACCACAGGTGGATACCGAGCCCTTGTCTTTAGCACCAGATCCAGCGCAGGTATCGCATTTGACTTGCTTCTTGACCTTGATCTTTTTGGTCGTGCCTTTCGAAATTTCGTCCAGGGTCAGCGCCACCTTGATGCGGAGATTTGATCCTCTTTGACCGCGTCTAGCGCCGCCTCTGCTGCTCCCTCCAAAGAAAGTATCAAAAGGACTTCCGCCAAACATATCTCCAAATTGGGACATGATGTCCTCCATAGTCATACTGCCGCCACTAAAGCCTCCGTTTCCAGACACCCCAGCATGACCAAACCGGTCATACCGTGCTCTCTTGTCTGGGTCACTGAGTACTTCGTAAGCTTCCGCCGCCTCTTTAAACTTATCCTCAGCCGACTTATCATCTGGATTTCTATCAGGGTGATATTTCAAGGCCGTTTTCCGATAGGCTTTCTTGATGGTGGCCTCATCATCCCCTTTGCTGACGCCCAATATTTCGTAGTAATCTCGTTGTGCCATGCCTGCGTTATTCTCCAATCACCACCCTTGCGTGGCGGATGATTTTATCATTGAGGTAATACCCCTTCTCAATGTGATCAATAATTTTACCCTTAAGGTCCTCTGAAGGAGCGGGAATCTTGGTAATGGCTTCATGCAATTCTGGATCAAAATCCATCTCATCGGGGTCCATTGCCTCCAATCCCCGACCTTCCAGAATCTGATACAATTTATTGTAGACCAGTTTGACTCCATCCGAGAACGTCTCTTCATTAGAAGGATCGTCTGCCGTCTTCTTAGCCCGATCAAAATCATCCAACACCGGCAATAATTTCGAAATAAGATCTTCTCCTGCATTGCGAATAAGATCGAGGCGTTCTCGATTCGTCCGCTTTTTATAATTATCAAATTCTGCAAAGAGACGAACATACTTGTCCTTGAGCTCTGCTAATTCATCTTCCGTGCTCTTTCCTTCTGTTGCAGCCTCTGCCGCCTCTTTCACCTGAGTTTCGGAGGCACCATTTTCGGTTGCTTCATCCTGTTTTGTCTCTTCCTTTTTCTCTACTTTTTTCTTGGCCATCGCTTTATGCTTCTTGCTTCATAAAGAAGTGCAATAAATCTGCCAGATGCTCAAGCAGGCCATTTTGTCAGTCAAACACGCCTCTTATCTGACAGAAATTCGACTATTTGTGCTGGAGAGGGATTGACCATCAAGACTTTATGGCTGGGATCCAGTAGATAGAGGGTCGGGACTTCGCGAACGCCAAATTCTTTAGCCATGCTGCTTTTAAATCGATCGAACTGTCCAATATGCAGTGGCCAGCGCAAACCATCTCTCTCAATGGCCCTTTTCCAGGCTGCTTCAGAGGTTTCAATCCCCATGGAAACAATCTCAAACCCCTGCGCGTCTTCGAATTCCGCGCTACCAAACTGGTTGTAGATTTCCACAATATGTGGATTCTCATGTCTGCATGGTCCACACCATGAACCCCAAAAGTGTAATAGCACGTACTGATCTGCAAGACTGGAGAGCAGAAACGGACTGCCGTCCATGAGTGTGTGCTCTACCTCCGGAATGGCTTCGCCCGCATTAAATTTCGGCAGAAAGTAAATTTTCCGAATGCCGAAGACAAGTCCAATCGCCAGGGCGATAATAAGTGAAATCTTTCCCATGGTTTCCTATATGCTATAGTCCAAAATGCTAACCTACAAACTTCCAGTGGAGTTCTCTATTGCACTTGATAGACACCATATGTGTCGCTTGTCTTGCAAATGGAGCAGTAACTCCAAAAATATTCGTAGCAGGTTACTGTTTTTGTCGACGGCGAGCAACTTGTTGTCCGAGCCATCCAGGCAGGATAATCACACCCATTAGGATGAAGAAATAATAGGCCATGCCTCGCCAAATCGTAGCCAAAACGACGCCTATGCCACCGGGCACTACATCGCTAAGTAAGGTATCAAATAGCACTTCCGCAATGCCTGCTCCACCTGGCGTCGGGCTAAATGCCATCAGGACAAACATGGTCTGAATCCTGGCAAAAAGAGGGACCACCTCCGACCAGGACAGTTGCTGTACAAAGCCCGCTACCAGACAAATGATCAACAAGAAACGGCTTGACCACGCGACCACAGTATAGAAAAAAGCCTTGATGTGATACGATAAGGATTGCTGAAACAAGACTCTTGATGCCAATGTAATGTTCTCACCCAGTTGTAAAAGCTGTTCACGATATCGACGTAAAAATCGGATCCGAGAAACAGCAGCAGCAATACGTTCAAAGATTTTAGGCTTACGGACCAATGCATAAAGCAAAAACATTCCATAGGAACACATCAGCAGGTATGCAACCAACAAAGTGGCTTCCCAGCCTCCAGCAGAATATCCTGCAAAGTCTCCCCGCCCTAATATCTGGGATCCATAAAGACAGTACCAAATAGGAAGTGCGATCATGACAAATGCAGTATCAAGAATGATGGTATAAATGACAATGGTCGCTGTTCTGGCTGCTCCTATCTTTTCTTGAGCCAATACTACCAATGCCACTGCACTGCCTCCCACATTGGTCGGGGACACGGCTGAACTAAACTCCCAAATAAATATCAACTGAAGGGCCTTCCTAAAGGAAAAAGCGCCGTCCGATAAAAGCATGAGTCTCCTCGCGTAGGCACCTAGTCTAATGATCAAACAAAGCAAGGCAAGCATAAAAAACAAAATGGTCAGCCTATTCCATTGTATCTGACGCATAGCGGACGCATCAAACTTATGCCAGAACAGGACACCCACTACCATCACGCCTATGGCGATGGGAATACCAATGCGCTTAAAAGAAAGAGACTGCTGGAGGTCTTGCGTATCGCCTTGCATGGAGAGGAAAGATATCACTATCTTCTCGCCAAATCGTGAATTAATGGACTTTGAAATTGTCTATCTCATCGCCATCGGAGCCGTTGCTGGCTGGTTAGGAAGCTTACTCTTTAAGGGGAAGGGCTCTGGACTAATCATAAACGTGGTATTGGGTGTCTTAGGAGCAGTTGTCGGCAACTGGTTGTTTGACAAGTTGAACATTAGCTTGGGAACAGGAGCATTACTCAGCTCCATCATCAAAGCCTCCATTGGGGCCTTTGTGGTACTCTGGATTTGGAGCTTTTTTGGGGGTGGCAGACGGCGAAGCTGAGCTAAGGCAACACCGATGGCGTCTCGTCTTGGGCCGGTCTGGAGAAGACGAAGAACAACCCCTGAATCCGCAGGAGCAGGCGGTTGACGCCTTGCTTGAAAAAATCTATCCGGCTCGAAGAGAAGGTGGGCTACCGCAGGATCGAAGATTTTCTGCTCGCTGGTTTAAAGACATCACGGCATTCTTTGATGAATCCATTGTGGAAATAGTCCAACAAGACTTAATAGATCGTCTGGGACTGAGCAGACTCCTTAAGGATCCAGCTGTACTGGATGATCTACAACCCAACATAGAACTTGCCACTGCCATCCTGAGCATGAAAGAAAAGTTGCCACCAGAAGCCATGGCAACAGCACGTCAGCTCGTTG
>JAHQVP010000271.1 GCA_019634275.1 Saprospiraceae bacterium | reverse complement strand
CTTCTTGTTGGCTGTGCCTGGCTGCTCGATGTCGGTGCCATTGAAGCTGCAGGTACGGCAGGCTGAGGGATTTGGGCCATTGTCACTTCTTGCTGTTCAGCGGCCACCTTTGCCGGGAGCTTCAAGCGGGGCAAGCCAAAGGAAGTATTGTACTCCTGACTGGTAGCATCAGGCGTAAAGAAAGTATCGCCATGAGGAGATCTTGTTATGCTGCCAATCTTCGGAAGCATCAGCCGCAAATTGCGATCCAATTCCATGCGAAGAGACCCCATAAACGCTTCGGTTCTACGCATGGATTCTTCCCTACTAAGTCCGTGGATAATCTGCACGATCCGAACCAGCACCGGATCAAGATGGACGACTTCACTTGGTTCAAAATATATCTGGTCTCTTGGCGGGCTGATGGTCCCCGCATATTCGTCAATGGCAGCCCCTATATGAGACAACTTCAGCACTCCAATGCCCTGCAATAACACGACTTGATTTTCGCTTAGAATGCGAGATAAGTATACCTTAAAGGCTTCGTTCATGCACCTATTTTCTTAAGCTGGCTACAAGAGTCGAAGATAGCCAAATCTGGGAGCAAATTCTTGGAGAAGGCAGAGAGATGAGATTCGGAGGTAGCCTAGAATGATGAGTAATCCATGATAGAAAGAAAGCGATCTGCCGCCCTCTTTGATGAAGCAAAAACACTCTTTCCCGGTGGCGTAAACTCCCCCGTGCGTGCCTTTAGATCGGTACACGGACCGCCCCTATTTATCAAAAGAGGCGAAGGTCCCTATATAATTGATGAAGACGACAGGCGCTACATTGATTTTTGTGCTTCATGGGGGCCCCTCATCCTGGGACACGATCATCCCCACATCCGTGAAGCCATCATTCAGACGGTTAGAAAGGGAACATCCTTTGGAACACCTACCAGACTGGGAAATGAAATAGGTGCCCTTATTCAATCTCACCACCCTCACGTCGAACAGCTTCGATTTGTAAGTTCTGGAACTGAAGCGGTCATGTCTGCGGTGCGGTTAGCTCGTGGATATACCGGCAGAAGCAAGATTTTAAAATTTGAAGGCTGCTACCATGGACACGTAGATTCGCTGCTGGTCAAGGCTGGATCCGGGCTTGCTACCTTTGGGGTCAGCACTTCAGCCGGTATTCCGACCAGTTTTGCTCGCGAGACTTTGGTAGCACCGCTCGCCGATTTGGCTGAGGTGTCTCGCATCTTTGCTGAACACGGGACAGACATTGCAGCCGTGATTATAGAGCCAATCCCTGCCAACAACGGTTTGCTGCTGCAACATCGAAGTTATCTTCAGGCTTTGCGAGCGATCACCAAGGAGCACGGTACACTGCTCATTTTTGACGAGGTGATCACTGGATTTCGCACGGCCTTTGCAGGTGCCACAGCTTTGTACGGGGTGGTACCCGATCTATTTACCTTCGGAAAGGTAATCGGCGGAGGTATGCCCGTCGGAGCTTTTGCGGGTAGCCGCGAAATCATGAAGTCCGTTTCGCCAGAGGGGCCTGTCTATCAGGCAGGTACTTTGTCCGCTAACCCTGTTGCCATGGCTGCTGGCAAAGCTGCCCTGGAACAGCTTCTGGCACCTAATTTCTATCCAGATCTCAACCGAAAAGCAGCTCGATTCTGTGAAAAGATTGCTTCACATGCCTCCCATGCAGGGCTGCCTATGCACATTCAGCGAGTTGGATCGATCTTCTGGTTGGCCTTTGGTAGTTCTCGAATCGCACGGGCAGATCAGATTGATGGAGAAAACATGAAGTATTTCAAGGCTCTTCACGGCCTCTTGTTGGATAAGGGTGTTTACCTCGGGCCTTCTGGCTATGAAGTTGGATTTATTTCGGGAGCGCACGAAGAGTCAGTGCTGGAAGAGGCAGCCAGCATAATTTGCGCTGCTCTGGATCAGGTTTTTGCATGAGTAGCGGGCAAAAGAAGCGACTCCGATGGCTGACGCATGCCGTATTTGCTTACCTGGTTTTGGCCATCTTATGGTGGGGCATTCTTCTTCTGCGAACCAACAAGGAATCCTTTGCAAGCTTGGAAGCCCTCCAGCGTCTCGAGCATCAGCAAAATCAAGCCAATGGCATCGCTTACGAACAGTCCCTTCCATACCGGGAATTGCAAACTCGTGCCAAGCGTCAAGATCTCATGATCTATGGGGAAGCTGCTGTCTTCATCCTGGCCCTTTTTGCAGGCCTATGGTTTATCAATAGAGGGTACCTCCGAGAGTTAGAAGCCACCGCACAAAAGCGCAACTTTCTCCTGGCGATCACCCACGAACTAAAGTCCCCCCTGGCTTCTATTAAATTGATCTTGCAGAGTCTACAACGGAATGCCTTTAGCCAGGAGCAAAGAACAAAGATGCTAGAAGACGGAGGCCAAGAAGTCGATAGACTGAACTCCCTGGTTAACAATATTTTGCTAGCCGCGCGGTTGGATAAATCCTATCATCCGCACTTTGAGCAGTTGTCCCTTCAAAAAATCGTGACCCCAATCCTCCAGAGCCTGTCCATACCTTATCCCCAAGTGCGGATCCGTTTGCTGGGCGATATGGATGTAGTGGGATTCTTTGATCGGGATGGGATGACAACGCTCCTGCACAATCTCCTGGACAATGCGATAAAGTATAGCGGTGAGGAATCGGAAGTGATCCTGTCCGTTAATAAAAATGATGACTTCCTGTACATCAAGGTCATGGATCAAGGACCGGGTATTGCAAAAGATGAAAAATTGAAAATCTTTGAGCAGTTCTATCGTGCTGGAAATGAGGATCAGCGCAGTACAAAGGGAACGGGATTGGGATTATACCTGGTCAAGAAAATCGTCGAAGTGCATGGAGGGTCGATAGTCGTAGAGGACAATAAGCCTAAGGGTACTACTTTTGTGGTCAAGCTCAAATATCGATGAGAATTTTACTGGTAGAAGATGAGGCAAAGTTGGCCCACATCATTCGCCTCAATCTGGAAAGCGAAGGGTACGAAGTGGTCGAGGTAGCTGAGGGAGAAATCGCCTTGCAGACCAGCCAAGAACAGTATTTTGACCTTATTCTTCTCGATGTGATGATCCCGGGCATTAATGGTTTTGAAGTGTGTAAACAGATTCGATTGCGCAACACCAGTACGCCCATCATTTTTCTATCCGCGCGGAACACGACAGATGATCGCATTCAGGGTTTGCGACTGGGCGCTGATGACTACATCGTCAAGCCCTTCAACCTAGAGGAATTGCTATTGCGCATTTCCATTGTTCTGAAACGATCACAGGACGCTAGTGATACTCCCGATCGATTTACGTGGAGCTCTTTTTGGGTTGATTTTTCCAACTACAAAGCAGAGACCCTGCAAGGAGTAGTCGATCTGTCTGCCAAAGAAACCTTGCTCTTACGATTGCTATTGGAAAATGAGGGGAAGGCTGTATCGCGAGCAGAAATTCTAAAGGCCGTCTGGGGATATGACGTTTACCCTACAACGCGTACGATTGACAATTTCATTCTCCAGTTTCGCCGCTATTTTGAGGCCGATCATAAGAATCCGAAATTCTTCCATTCGGTGCGTGGAGTCGGCTATCGGTTTGAATCCAGCGAGACCAACCAATAAGGGGTAAGGTAGGCAGGCCTAGTACTGATCTTCGAGTCGACGAACTTCTAACATTCCAGCAATTGTAGACCACGTGGGTGCAACCAAAATGCCAATTAAACTTGCAATCAACAATAAGAATACGAGGCCATTGGCCATGGCAGAACCCCGATGGCTTCGCATGAGATGCACAGCAGAACGAAGCGAATAGCGTCTCTCCATGGTAAAGTCCATATTCCCAAACCCCGCATAGTAGGATTGGATCAAGAATATCAATGGAGCAGTAAGCACGGCCAAAGGTCCAACAAACGATAGCAAGGTGAGAAATATGACGAATATGAGTTCGCGCCATAGATTTCGAACAGCGAGACGGATCCCCCTCCACATTTCGGAAATGGCGCGGCCAAAGGAAAATTTAGATGTGACTTCTCCTCCGTCAAGAATAGATTCTAGCCTCTCGGAAAGGAGACTCATGAAGGGCGATACGATGATAAGAAGGACATACTTAAAGATGGTAACGCCCAGGATGAGGCTTATGATCCGCGCTATCCAGGGTGCTGCCCCTGATACAAATTCTGCGCCCCTTTCGAACGGATACCAATCTACGAGTTGGCCACCGATTACTGCCCCACCTTGCCAGGTCACAAAGAGCAAGGTAGCGGCTATGAGCATTCCCAGCAGTGCTGGAAAGAGCCAATAGCTCCATAACCTATGTTGAGATGACAAGGTGAGTGCTTTGCCATAAGCGGAGAGCCCGTACAGAAAGTCCCGGATCATAGTTTTACTCTATGTAGTCTGGTACTTAAAATCACCATTTACCATGTAGAAAGCGCGTATAGATAGACCAGGCATGCCCAAATCTAGACGAGAGCCGTTGAAACAGCATCGCTGCTCACTTGCCTGCTATGATTACGAAGCCTTGCGCTTGCGACGCGTCTTGAACATTTCCAACACTTGCTTTTCATTCATGAAGCCAAGGTCTTGAAAAGTAGGTATCACAAACTTCTTGATATCCTGATAGTCTCTACCCCGCTTGTCGGTAAACTTCTTCAAAAGTTTCTTGACATAGCTCGTGCTAGATTCCTTCAAAGACTGATTAAACTGCTGGTAATCAAAGACATCCATATAGGAGACCATCGTCTTCGTCAACTCAAAATAATCTTGGTAAGCGTCTTCATCAAGATTGCCCAACACCTGAGTGATTTGGCCTAGCACGGAACGTCGCAGGCAGTTGTTTTCGACAGAGAGACCGTCGTGTTGATTGTAAAAGGTGCGAACCGCCTCGAGGGAATCTTCATGAACGAATCCTTTCTTGGCCACTAACTCCATTGTGCGATAGTAGCCGGTAAGGTCATCCTCAGTCGTCAAATCGAGCAGCGATGCCATTCGGGCATCACAGTCTCCTTTGAAGGTACTCTTCGCCGTGACAAACTTTTCCAGGAATGAAAAGTACATTTCTGCAAAATTCGTATCGGTGCTTCTTTGTTTTTTAATCACTTGCGAAAGCTGCGCGTGATTAGCGGCATCGAGATCAAAGTTGTTGGCTACCAATCCAAGGATGTGCATGTATTGCTTGGTACCATAAAGCGATTCGTTGCTCAGGAGATCCATCACCTCTTTGGTGTAATTGGTGTGATCAGCACTGGTAGCAATTCGATACTCCAAAAAATTTCGGACCGACCCAAAGTGGACGATCATTTCAGCCGGAGTTTTCGGAAACTGGGTTGTCTGATAGTTGGTCGTTCTGAATTGAAGCGCAAATCGATTGTAGCCACTACGACGGTGGGGAAGATCGCGATATTTGTCAATTCGTTGGGATTGCAGAAATACTTTCACCTGCTTGTTGTCAATCTCTTCGAGCAAGTTGGTGATCCAAATATTGCTGCTCAACGCAAAACCAATCTGGATGGACTGACCCACGCGATTTTTGAGCAGGTCAAAGTAGAACGAATTTGCGATGGTCAGCAGAACCTTTTGGAAATGATCCTGGGGTCTCACATACTTATAGTCCTCATTGATTTCCCCACGCAACACGGAGTATCCCAGTATCCGAGGTAAGAAGAGGCCTTCAAAAACTGGGTCCAAGAGTTCCTCTTCCAGTTCGAAGAGTTGGAGTGGATCTTTCGAAACGACTTCATGATGAAGTTCCGCTAGAGCCTTTTCGTGCTTGCTCTGAAAATCGAGGTAGTCTTCCTCTTCTTCGTCTTCGAGATATTTTTTCAGCTCATCTGATGCCTGAATGGTCTCCCCAATTTGCTTGAGCCGATCCTTATATTTTTGCTCTAATGGCCTCATAGTAGAGAATTTGACCTAGCTCCAGGTCCTACAATTGGCAGATCCCCATGAGCAGGCAGTGAAAAATTAAATCGATGCACGTTGGCGTCTACTCTTCCTCGGGTGCTGCTTCTTCAGCAGCGCTTTCTTCCGTCGCTTCTTCTACCGCAGGTGCTTCTGCTGCTTCCTCCGCTGCCGGAGTTTCTTCTGTTGTCTTGGTCGCAACTGCCTCAGCAGTCTCTTCAGCTATTGCTGCAGCTTCTTCGGCTGCCGCTGCAGGCTGATCGGCCGTCGTCTCCTCCCCTGCATCTTCCTGAGCAGCTTTCTCCTTGGCTTCAATTTCTTCAGCCAGTGTCTTCGGGGCTTCTCGGGAAGGAGCATTCTCCTCCACCACTTCTGCTGCCTTGGGTTTTACCGCAGGTACGGCACCAGATACCATTGCGTGAAAGGCACGACGCTCTTCAGCAACTTGCTCTTTTCGCGCTTTGATCTTAGCTTCCTTATCTGCAATCCAAGCATCGAGTTTTGCATTGGCTTCTTCAATGGTAAGGGCTCCTTTCTCCACTCCCCGCATGAGGTGCTTCTTGTACATTACTCCCTTAAATCGCAGGATCGCACGAACCGTATCCGTGGGTTGGGCTCCATTGCGCAGCCATTCGTAAGCCTTATCGCGATCAATCTCGATCGTAGCGGGCTTAGTCATCGGATTGTACGATCCAATCTTTTCAATGAAGCGACCGTCTCTAGGAGCACGAGCGTCTGCAATTACAATATGATAAAAGGGTTGTTTTTTACGACCACGACGGGCCAGGCGAATTTTTACAGCCATTGTTTAAAATTTACTTGGTTTAACCATACCACGCTAATTCGACACTGCGAACACATGGATTTTTAGCGCTGCAAATGTAGGACTAATTATTTCAAAAATCGACCTTAAGTCGAACATTAATGCGGCGAGATGTCAAGAAGTTTTTGACGGCATACTGCACGTTATAGATGGATTTTATCCAGGTATTGGATGCCACATTTGCTACTTGCAGGAGATTAAACACCTCCACGCTGACCCAAGTGTTTTTGGTGAATCCTAAGATGTGATTGGGCTTTCTTGTCCGCCATGAATCATTCCACAGAAGGGCTGAAAATCCAATGTCTACGCGGTGGTACTCCTTAAAGCGAAAAGGATTTCTGAAAATCACATTGTTGTTTGGTACACCAAACGGTAACCCAGAACCAAAGGTGAAGTTAAAGTGCATTTTGAGGTTTTCGTTGCGTCTGAGGTGATCCTGAAAAAACATAGACAGCGTCATAAATTGATCTGATGGTCTTGGCACATCAGAGACTGATCTCATGTTCTCCCCGCCCTCGTCCAAACGAATGTGTTCTACACCAATCAATCGCTCCCTGGCCCTGAGAAAAGAGAGGTTGATCCAGGACTCCGCTCCTTTTACAAATTGTCCATTAAGCCGAAGGTCAAGTCCAGCCACATAGCCTTCAGCGTCGTTTTCGCCACTGTACCGAATGCGTACGTTGTCGACATCGTAAGACACGAGGTCCCACAGTTTTTTGTAGTACGCTTCTGTAATCAAGCGAAATTTGGACTGTGATATCTTCGGCATTTTGAAGTCAAAGGTCATTCCAGCCACCAAATGCAACGCCTTTTGAGACTGCAAGTCGGTGTTTACACTTCCATCCAGTCGACGCATTTCTCGATAGAAGGGAGACTGGGCATAGTATCCTGCCGCAATCTTATAAGAAAAGTCACGTGGTGAGGTCAGCGGTTTGTACAGAAACTGAGCTCTTGGACTTACAATCAGCTCATTGTTTAGGTCCCAATATTGAAACCGGACGCCCCCGGTCACTTGGATCTCACGATTGCCTGGCTCCAGGTGCGTAAACGTGTTCTGCAAATACCCCGAAAAACGATTTGACAAAAGATCATTACGCGTCTTTAGGACATTCTTTAGCAGCACCTGATCCGGATCTGCCTCCAGGGAATACCCTGCGGAGTCCAAACGTTCCCATTCATTTAACCGATCGAATATATCCTCTTGCTGCCACTTGAGACTCCACTCTACAAAGTGGCTGGTGGAAAGATTCATGCCTTCCTGTACCTGAAATTCGTACCCTCCCCTATGTTCGACATTGGTAACGGTAGATTGCAAAAAATTTCGCGTGAAGAGATGCTGCGTTCCCGTTCCCAATACAAATATTTCCTCTCCCTGATTTTCGCTGCCAAGGCTCGTTTCTATTTGACTCAGTCTATAAAATCCACGGATGTCAAATTGCTCATTTTCTTCACTTTGATATTGCGAAGCAAGCAGCTTCAGAAAGTAGGGATTGCGCTTCCGATCTGGCAGATAGGTGAGCGAGATACCCCCAAGGCCCGTGGTAAAGTCATCTACTTCACTTCCTTCAAAGGCGCTGTTGAGCTGTAGCGCAAAGTTAAATAAGCCGAATCCGCTGGATCTGCTCACCGGTTCAAACTCGTAGATGGACTGATTGAAGTTAGCCAGTACACCCACCTGCAGGTTAGAAGTAAGATCGTAGGTAAAGTATCCTTGAACATCTACAAAAGTTGGGATGTACTCCCCTTTGACATCCAAAGATCCAAGTAGGTATGCATTCGTCTTGTAGCGCGCACCCAGCAAATACCTGAACTTTCGAAAATCGCCTTTGCCTGCATTAATAGAGCCCTCGAGGTGTGCCGAGGCTCCCAGCAAACTTAACCCGATAGAGGCGGCAGTAGAATCAGGCCTCTTATACTTGATATCCAGAACCGAAGACAACTTGTCTCCGTACTTTGCCTGAAAACCTCCCGAAGAAAAGGACAAATCCCGAATCAAATCGATGTTAGGGAATGACAGCCCCTCCTGTTGTCCAGCTCTTATGAGCTGTGGACGATAGATCTCAAAATCGTTGACGTATACGAGGTTCTCGTCATAATTGCCCCCCCTTACATTGTATTGAGAACTCAGCTCCCCACCAGTTCCTCCGCTGGTTCCCAACGCTATATGGGGAAGAACAGATTCCAAATTACCGGTGGTAGATGGCAGTAGTTTCAACTCCTCCACGTCTTCCTTTATCATCCCAATATCCGCTATGCGAGTCTCTCGTACGATGACTTCCATTTCTGCATCGATTGGCACCAATTGGATGTCGTAACGTACGGCTTCTCCCGGCTCCAACGCGGGCACTTCAATCGCATACTCCTTATAGCCTAATCTCGAAAAGAGGACCCGCTGCTTGGTGTTTGACAATACCTTGAGTTGGTAGAATCCAGTACCATCCGATTCAACAGCCCTGCTCGTGCCCTCCACATAAACCGTAACAAATTCTATGGCAGTCTCCGTGGAGGCGTCTAGAATAGTACCGATCACATTTGACGTCTGGGCACCCAGGGCCAGGGAGAATATCCAGCAAAGAAAAAGGAGTACTCGTCGAATCATAAATGCACGCTCAACCATGTAGGAACGCACCTTAGGCCAATATGGTATCGTCAAGGCAGTGTTTCAGCTCTTTGATTGTTTCTCGTGGGTTGTCTGACCGAAAGACAGCACTCCCTGCTACCAGTACCGTCGCACCTGCTTTCAAAATCTGCTCGGCATTTTGCAAGCCTACTCCACCGTCAATTTCAATGTGGCAGTTAAGATTACGCTCTACCAGGCGCGCTTTTAATTCCCGGATCTTGGGAATGGTCTGATAGATGAACTTCTGTCCTCCAAAGCCCGGATTTACCGACATCAAGCATATCAGATCAAGATCTTCTAAAACATGCTCGATAGAGGAAACAGAAGTGTGTGGATTGAGTGCCACCCCCGCCTTTGCTCCTCCCTCATGGATCATTTGTAAAACCCGATGAAGATGAGGACAAGCTTCGACATGAACGGTAACCACGTCCGCTCCGGCATCGATGTACCGTTGCACATAAAGCTCAGGATTGCTAATCATAAGATGTACGTCAATCGGCTTGGTGCAGACAGCTTTGGCTGCTTTCAGGATGGGAAATCCGAATGAAATATTGGGCACAAAGTGTCCGTCCATTACGTCAAAGTGCAGCCAATCGGCCTCGGAATCATTGACTAGTTGAATCTCTTCATTGAGCTTCCCAAAATCAGAAGCCAACAAGGATGGGGCGATTAAGTGCTTCATCGACATGCCTGCAAATATGACATAAAATTTTACTGCGTAGATATAATTTGATCTTCTCTTATGAGGGACAAGCCCTTCAATTTCATTAGGACCTGAGCGACGGTCACGACATCTTTTTCGCAGTAGGTACATATCCGTGCCAGGTCACCCTCCCCGTAGTATACCTGCCCCACCTGACTGCCATCTATATCGTCCTTTGGTGTAGGTACTTGCAAAACTGCTGCCAATAGGTCCAATGACGTATAGCTCTTGAAGTCACCAAATTTCCAAAGATTCATTGTGTCCAGGAGGTAAGATAGCTCCCAGGGCTTCTTGCCCTCAATACGCAGCATGGGCGGCAGGGCCAATTGCTGGATGATCATCCTGCGGCATAGATAGGGTATGTCAAATTCCTTGATGTTGTGACCACAGATCACATGCTCATGAGGATCCCCAAAGTGCGTCGAAAGCAAGTCAGAGAAATCCGAAAGCAGTTTCTTCTCATCGTGGCTCGCAAAAGATTTCAACCTAAACTCATCAGACCGGCGATTGTGGTAACCGACTGAAATGCATACGATCTTGCCAAACTCTGCAAAGATCCCAGCCCTTTGTGAAAACACCTCGCGAACCACATCTTCTTCCGGCACCTCTCCTGGAGGCAAACGCATCACAACTCTGCACTTCTTTCTCCATAAAGCCTGCATGCGCTCCGAGAGGGAATCGAACTTATCCACACAGGATACCGTTTCGATGTCCAAAAATAAGATGTCCCCCAATTGCAACTTCTCTAACATGACTCTAGACGTTTCTTATGGTCTTCCAATTTCGGGCGCGCTTTCGAATGCAAACGGAAAAGGAATGCTGGCTGTCCAAGGCAAGCAAATGTCCGAGACTTCATTGAGATAGGGGCAACAAGGATCATTGTATGGAAATTAAAATGGGGATGCATTCTGCTATATGGACACATGCCTGATACCACAAAGTGTCAACAAATGTATACTTTTGCAATTCATATCGGACACGGCTCGTTTTAGTTAAGCCTTATTTATTAATTCAAATTTTATCAAAATGGCACAAAAGAATGGTCAATCGCAATTGATTGCGGTGGGTTCGGTGATCATCATTGCACTTCTAGGTGTAATCGGATGGTTGGTACACACAAAGAATCAACAAGCAGAAATCATCCAGCAACACGAACTCCAACTAAGCGACGCAGAGCAGGTCAAAGTCGAGTTAGAAAAGGAGTACTATCAGGCACTGTCAGATCTCGAAGAAATGAGAGGCAGTAATACAGAACTCAATGCCTTAATAGAAACACAGAAAGAAGACCTGCGCAAACAGAAAGTACAAATCGGATCTCTGATCTCCAATAAAAAGGACTTGGCCGCCGCCCGAGTAGAGATTCAGGAGCTCAGAGAGCAAGCCAGCAACTACATTGTTGAGTTGACTCAACTCAAGGAAGAAAATGCGCAATTGGCGATGGACAATGGACGCCTTACCGAAGAGCGAGACATTCTTACTGGGGAAGTCAACAAAGAACGACAACTTAATGACGAACTGTTGACGGTCAAGGCCTCACTAGTCGAAGAGAAAGAAGGGCTGATGACTGACAACGAAATGCTGTCTTCTAAGGTCAATCGAGCATCCGTAATCAATGTGACGGACATCGACGTACAAGGCTATAAGATCCGATCCAATGGTAAGGAAGTAAAAAAGGGAACGGCTAAAAATGTTGATCTTCTTAAGATCTGTTTTAAGGCCAATGAAAATCCTATTGTAAGCGAAGGCAATGAGCAATTCTTTGTTCGCATCATCAATCCACAAGGTGAAACCGTGGCAGTGGAAAGCGCGGGTTCCGGAGTATTGACAAATTTCGATACGTCAGAAGAACTCCGTTATACTAAAGCAAAAGAGATGATGTATACGGGCACCGAAGCCATTAGCTGCCTATCATGGCAAACCGATGGCACCATGGCCAAAGGTCTCTATTCGGTTGAAGTCTACAACAAGGGGTTCTTATCTGGAAAGTCAACCTTCAAGATGAACTAATTGGGAAAGACAAAGTCAAATTGTGAAAATCTGCCTTCGTGGAAGGCAGATTTTTTTTGTTTTGGTAGATCACAACCTAGCGTAAGTCGAAGCAATCCGTTGACTGGTTTGGTTTAACAAGACCCTAACGAATGACGGGGAGCGAATTCAATTATATTTGATCGATCGTAAAAGCTCGTAAGCACCATGTTGATGTTTTTTATAGTTGCCTATATCCTGCTTAGCCTATCTCTTTACAAGGTCTTCGAAAAGGCCGGGTATCCCGCTTGGCATGCCCTTGTTCCAGGGTTAAATTTCATGACCATGTGCGAGTTAGTGGGTCGTAAGAAACTCCATGCGCTCTGGCTTCTCTTTCCGATTGTCAACATTTTCATCTTTGTAGCCTTGTGCATCGATGTCGTGCGATCCTTTGGATACCACAAGTTTTGGCACTCTTTTGTCGCTGCGGTTCTTCCTCCCCTGGCATTCGGGTATATCGGTCTTAGTCCAGAGGAAGAATACGAAGGCCCGGTCCTGCAGCAGGAAAAAGAATATCTGGCCAAGATCGAAGCCGCTCAAGCCAAAGGCTCGACCACCATGGTCAAAAAGTTAAGGGCTCAGAATCCCTATCGAAAAAGCGGGGGTCGTGAGTGGGTTGAGAGCATCATCTTTGCGGTGTTTGCCGCAGCTTTTATCCGCATGTTTCTCATTGAGATGTACAAAATTCCCACCTCATCCATGGAGGGTTCTTTGCTGGTTGGGGACTTTCTGTGCGTGAGCAAGGCACACTATGGGATCCGCACCCCGATGACCATTGCCATGATTCCTTTACTGCACAATCGCATTCCCTTCCTCGACAAAGAATCGTATTGGGAAAGACCAAGTCTGGATTACATGCGGCTTCCCAGTATTGAAAACATTGAACGCAACAACCCCGTCGTCTTCAATTATCCTGAGGGAGACAGCGTCTTTATCACACCCGCTCGGACTTTTAGCGTATATGACCTTCATCGTCAAAATCAGCCCATTGGCAATCGCGAGATCATCACCAGACCGATGGACAAAATGGATCACTACATCAAGCGCTGCATAGCGATGCCAGGGGACTCACTGCAAATTATTGATCGGCAGGTTCATATTAATGGGAAACCCGGTGTCAATCCAACCAACATGCAGTTTGGGTACGTCGTGCAAGGGCAGCTAAACAAGAAGCGCCTTCAGGAATGGGGCGTTAACTTGGCTGACAGTCGTGACCCCGTCTACATGCTCAATGAAGAACAGGTTGAAAAAATCAAAGGTTTGGGCAATGTCACAGTAACTCCCCTGCCACAAACTCCACGACCGCTCTTCCCTTACGATGAATCCATCAGTGGCGACTGGACCGTTGACAATTATGGCCCACTCTATGTGCCAAAGAAAGGCGTGACCACACCCTTGAATATGTCAAACTTGGCTTTTTATAAGCGCGTCATCGATGTCTATGAGAAGAATGACCTTGAGATAAGAGGATCCGATATTGTGATCAATGGAGAAGTGGCCACAGAGTACACCTTCAAGATGGATTATTACTGGATGATGGGAGACAACCGACACAATTCCGAAGATTCTCGTGTGTGGGGATTTGTACCCGAAGATCACGTCGTAGGTAAGCCTCTGTTTATCTGGTTCTCAACAAACGAAGGCTCCATGAGCAAAGGGGTCCGCTGGAACCGCATTTTTACGTCTGCAAAGAAACCATAGTTGGATCATCGCTATGGGTGCGGCATATCCTCTTGATTGAACCTTGTGTGACCCTTCCTTTATGTATCTTGCCTTGGTGAAAGGGGCCCATTTTCTTTATCTACTCATGCTGCTGAGTACCACTTTAGCGGCGCAAAGAGGAGATCTGTTTGTATTCGATCTGACCAATGATGGGCAGTCGTATCATCTCGAGAATCCCCGGTACCTCTCTTCTTTTAACGAGGGAGGCTACACCAATCAGCCTCATTTCGTAGATCCTTATCGAATTTTAGTATCGGTCGGAAAAAAAATGAATCCTGTCGAGACCGACATATATGAGGTAAATCTCCGCTCCAAAGAGATCATGCAAGTGACGCAAACCATCGATCGGGAATACTCACCAACCATCTCTCGTGATGGAAGCAGTTTTCGCTGTGTGCTAGTAGACGTAGAAAACGACAACAGGCAGATCCTTTGGGAGTATCCAATGGACCGAAGCCATGGAGGAGCACCCTTTGTTTCTGAGGCAAAGGACGTGGGGTACTATGCCGATCTGGGCAACGAAGTGGCCGTTTTTGAAGTGGGTACTCCGACCAAACTTTTCCTATACGATAAAGTAACCGGACGCCGTCGATTCATCAGCAATCAGATCGGAAGGTCACTCCGCAGAACTCCTAGGGGAACGTTGGCATACTTGCATAAGTTTTCGGATGCATACTGGTACATAAAGGAATACAACCTGGACAGCGGCCGATCAGAAATCATCAAAAAAAGCCTGCCGGAGAGCGAAGACTTCGAGGTCCTTTCAGATGGCAGTTATCTCATGGCCTCCCGAGGGAAGCTGTATCGACTGGATCCTGCAGCCACAAAAGAATGGCAGGAGATCGGTGATTTTTCGCCATACAAAATCGGAAAGATCACCAGAATGGCCTACAACGGAATCAATCAACTCGCCGTTATTACTACACCTACAAACTAGGCACAATATGCAGGCAGTAGCAAAGGTCTTGACCATTTTGATGGTACTCTTGTTTTCGGTATCACAAGCCCAAAATAGCGATGTCCTCATCCGACTGGACGAAGATCAAAACGAGCACCTGATGAACATGCAAGGAGTGGAAGTCAAGTTGATCTCCAAGCATCTCAACATATACCAGGTGTCCTATCCATCAGGTCAACGACACCGAAGACAATATGCCGATCTGGATAATTTGCTGGCAAAGAGACAATTGGGAATGGTGCGACAACCCAATCGGAAGCTCAGGAGCCGAGCGGCACTGCGCCCCAATGATCCCTTGTTTGATTTGCAATGGAATTTGGAAAAAATCAATGCTCCTTCGCTTTGGGACCAAACCACAGGAGGATCTACTCCCTGTGGCGATGAAATCGTCATAGCGGTTTTCGATGATGGTTTTGACCTGGACCACAGTGAATTTCAGGGCCTTATCTGGTCAAATGATGCGGAGGTACCCAACAACAGTTTTGATGATGACAACAATGGAGTTGTTGACGACTACTGGGGACTCAACCTGGAAACCATGAATGATCGGCACGAACCCGACCCCGAGTATCATGGGCCCGGAGTGGCCAGTGTCATCGGGGTCAACAGCAACAATAATGTGGGGTCCGCGGGCTTAAATTGGAACATCAAGTTGATGATCATCTCTTCTTTTGAGAAAGATGAAGCATTGGCCATCCAGGCGTTCGACTACATTTTGGATCAGCGAAAACGGTATAATCAGTCAGGAGGCACGGAAGGCGCTTACGTAGTTGCCGTCAATAATTCATGGGGGTTCGAAGGTGGATTTGAAGAACAGTTTCCCCTCCTCTGTGAGATGTTTGATGCCATGGGTGCAGAAGGAATTCTCAGTGTGGGCGCTACAGAAAATGATCAGGTAAACACAGATGTATTTGGCGACATACCCAGTGATTGCTCGAGCGACTTCCTGATCGTAGTGACCAATACGGACCAAGACGATCAGCTGTCTGTTGCGGGATTTGGGCGGGAAAACGTGGACTTGTCTGCTCCTGGAGAGGCCATTCAAGTGGTCAATCGCAATAATGGAAATCGTACAAACGGGGGAACATCATTTGCCGCACCCCACGTGACAGGAGCAGTGGGACTGCTCTACAGCTTGCCAGAAGGGTCATTTTGCTCGGATGCGTTGATCAGCCCGGCAGATGCCGCCCTAAGCATGAAGCGATTCATTCTAGAAGGCACCACCCCAGTAGCCTCATTGGCTGATCGAACCGTATCGGGCGGACGCCTTAACCTCAGCAGCACAGTTGATCTCATCACCAGCAATAAAGACAGTGCACCCACCACATTGACCATTTACCCCAATCCTACACAAGAAATCCTCTTCTTCGATGCGGAAAACATGGGAAATCCAGTTGAGGAATATCGAATTGTAAACGCGCTGGGACAACTGCAATATGCCGGTCGAAATCTGGGTAAGGGACAGGGCATTGATGTCGCTCAACTGCCCACCGGTGTTTACATGATTACCATGTCTGCGGCCTCCCGCACCTTCACTGGTCGATTTTTGAAGGAGTAGCAGCGTGGGGTATTTCCAGCTCGCTTCTGCAGCACCTCGTCTTTCTATGTCTTAGGGGATGATCACTTTTCGACTGACCAAACCCTGGGCAGAACGCAATCGCAATACATAAAGACCACTGGGCGGTCGGTCGAGATTGAGTACCACATACTTAGTACTGCTTGCAATATTTCGCTGATCTATGACCAATCCATTGCTGTTGAATAAATGCATCACAGTGGGCTCTTCAAGCATGGCGGGAATGCGAACATACTGCTCTAATCCCTGACATCTCAATACTACGATCTGATCCCCGGCTGGGGCGCTTGGACCAGTGCAAACGATTGCATCTAACCTCCCATCAACCTTGCAAGATTCCACACCCAAGTCTTCCAGGACGACCCGGTACTTTGTTTTGCCATCGGCCGCAAAAGGTCCGATTGTCAGCGGTAGTTCTGCATAGTTATATACACCCCATAGGCTATCCATCACTGCAAGCTGAAAGCGTCCTGTATCATCCACCTCCTCCAACTCGGCATCAACAATAATCGAAAACATACCATTGTTGCATTCGGTGGTATCCAGGACGAGTTCCTTGATGGGACAGGTGGATACGCATGGTTCCAGCGCCACCATCGTGGTCGCACAACAAGTCAGGTTATCAGACACACAAATGTTCACATGTATTGAATCCATTTCATGTACTTCAATGGTCTTTTCCAGTGGAAAGGAAGAAGCTTTAAAGAATCCCAAAGCCTCTCCGTTGATATAAAGATCATACCCGGAATGCAGTGAGGATATCGAATCTATCAGCAAGATGACTTTGCCAGACTCCACACACAAGGCTGAGACAGACCCCAGGACAATGTCACACTGGTCAGGGCAAATCACTCGTCCTACAGTCAAAGGCGCGTAGCAGTCCCCATTGAGGGGATCCCCCACATGGAATTCGTAAAACTTTTCTCCGGAAGGGAATGGACCGAGAACATGCACGGAATCGGAAAATGCCAACTCCTCCCTATAATCAAACGGACCTTCTACCACAAAGTGCTCGCCACTATTTTCGGCAGGATCAACGATTAAATGCAGGTAAAAAAATCCGGAATCGCAATCCGACACTTCGTAGGTCAAAGCGTCAAAACCACAGGGGATTCCAACACAAGCTTCCGGGACTTCCACCGTCCATACATCGCACTCAGCCTCTACCCCACTGGGGCACAATTTAATTTCCACCTTTGGGTCGGTCGCATATAAGGAGTCAAGGACCAAGGGATTTTCATGGACGTCGTACGTGCAGAGATACTCGTACCCTTGATAGACATCCACCTTTAAAAAGCCGTAACCTTCATAGGATAGACTTACGGGAAAAGATCCGTCCTCTCGACACTCGCCTACAACAGCATCAGTAATTTCGAGAATGGCCGGACAAGTTTGTCCTTCGATTGTCATCTGGGTGCAGCAATCATGATTAGCCAAGTCGTAGAAAAGGAGGTAGTGATCAGTCCAATCATCCGATGTAAAAGGGCCTATCCGAATGGGCAGGTCTGCATAGGAGAAACGTTGGTATGGAGTCCAGTCAAAATCCACCCCAAAAGAATCGCTACGCATGCCTTCAGAGTCAAAATCAATATCCAGATAGTAGCTCCCTTCTTCACACTCGGAGTACTGAATCAACGGTTCAAACATATG
>JAHQVP010000270.1 GCA_019634275.1 Saprospiraceae bacterium | reverse complement strand
GCCAGGGGCGCTTGTTGAGCGGTAAGGTTGGTAGCCCGCGCAATCATTTCATGGTTTACGTCTCGATAGGAGGAGACTTGCGGAAATTGCTCATGTATTCTAAGCAGCGCTTCTTCGCTTGTTTTTCTGCGATCATTGTAGGCAGAATCAACAAGTGCATGATTCACCCCCGAGTGCAACAAGATGATCTTATATGATCCCAGAAGCGCCTGCACATAGTCATGTTCGTTGCGCTGACAATCAAGCAGTATGACTTGGTCCCGCTGACCAAACAGGACGGCGTATTGATCCATCAAGCCACACATCACTCCGAGATCGTGCTCGACGGCCTGTGCGAATAGCGCGATTTCTAGACGGTCAAGATCCCAATCGTTATCGAGATTAAGAGCCGAAATCAGTCCACAACAGAGGGCTGCTGATGAAGACATGCCCGCACCGGTTGGAAGATCAGAATGGATGGCTGCGTGATAGGGCCTGATCGACAAACCCTCCCTGGCTGCTATTGCGTGGATACCTTCAATGTATTTCTTCCAGGATCCGTCGGGGACGGAATCCCCTTCTAAATACCACTCCTCATAGTTTGAGGAATACACTTTTGTCTGATCATCCAGACTGGCTCCATAGGTCATCTGCAAACACTGCTCTACAGCCGCTGGCAAGACGAGGCCCTGATGGTAATCGATGTGCTCCCCAATGATATTTATCCGACCTGGCGCTCGCACTACCATAGTTGCCTCCTGGCCAAATAGTTCTTGATGTAACTTTCGCATCTCCATGATCACTCATTTAAGAACGCCAGGCAGTCCTTGGTCTCCTGTATGGTTGCCTCCAATATTCGATCGAGCTCTGACGACGACCAGTCGAAGGCTTGTCCGAGTCGAGTGGTTACTTGGTTTTGAAACTGATTCACCAACTCAATATCAAAGTAGAGTGCTCCCGTCCTTCTATTCAGAAAGTCTTGTGGGTAATAAATACTTTCCGAAGCTAGGCAATGTTCGAGTTCTGCCTCCAGAAGCAGCGATCTCATATTCTCAGCGCCATGACCTTCGCTCACCTGCGACCAAATCAAATCGGCGTCGCGTCCATATGTGGTGACCAAGTACCAGGCATGATAATGCTCGAGACCCGTTGACTTCATTTCCTTTGCCAACGACTCAATATGTTGCGTAACCGCAGCGTAGTCAGGATAAGTTGGTTCTTGCAGGGACAAAGATGCCGTTTGACATTTTGATGAATTCGAAGGTGCTCGACGAGAAATGACCAAATCAACTATGCGTTGCGCCATTTTGCGATAGCCTGTGAGCTTGCCTCCTGCAATCGAAATGAGGCCACTTGGCGCTTCGAAAATTTCATCCTTTCGCGACAGCTCAGAGGGAGACTTGCCATCTTCATGGATCAATGGACGTAGGCCGGCCCAACTGGAAATCACATCTTCTAATCCAAGTCCAGGAACGTCAAAGTAGTTGTTAATGGCCCCGATGATGTATTCAGCATCGGCCCGGGTGCAGAGTACCCGATCCAAATCCTCAGCATACGTCGTATCGGAAGTACCTACGTATGTAACGCGTCCTCTTGGTATAGCAAACATCATCCGCCCGTCAAAAGCATCAAAGTATACGGCGTGGTTGATGGGCAGGCGTTTATGCGGCACCACGATGTGCACTCCCTTGGTCAAGTGTAGTGACTTGCCCCCGGTCGATCCATCAAGTGCCCTAATCTGGTCTACCCAAGGCCCCGCTGCCGACACCACATGAGTGGCTTTAAACTCTATCTCTCGGTCTTGTACATGATCAATGCATCTCACTCCAACTACTTTGCCGTCTTGATAGAGGAAGTCTGACAGAGCACAATGATTATATGCATCTGCTCCGTGCCGAACAGCAGCCTTAACCAACGCCATTGTCAGACGGGCATCATCGGTCCTATATTCTGAATACATCATCCCGCCATTGAGTCCCTTGGCCTTCACCAGAGGTTCCTCTTCTAGGAGTTCTTCGGTCGTTAGACCTACTTTGCGGTCCTCGGGTTTGACTCCTGCCAAATAATCATATACGGAAATGGCGATGGACGCCGACCACTTTCCAAAGGTCCCGTTTTCGACAATCGGCAACAGCATTTTCTCAGGATGTACCAGGTGGGGAGCCAAATGATGTACAATGGCACGTTCGGTTCCAGTCTCCCGCACCAATCCGATTTCAAATTGCTTTAGGTAGCGTAGACCTCCATGGATAAGCTTGGTCGATTTGCTGCTGGTTCCGGATGCAAAGTCTTTCTTTTCTAGGAGCAAGGTCGCTAGACCTCGACTGCTAGCATCCAGGGCAATCCCAGCCCCGGTCACACCACCACCCACCACAATAAGATCATAATGCTTCTCCACTGCAGCGCTTATGTCTTCTTCCCTATTTAGTACACTAAACTTCCTCACCTAAAATCGACATGCATTTTGAGAATCTCGAAATCATGGAAACCAAAGATCCTCATCACCTCAAAATCTATCAAGCATCTACCCAATCCAATGTTCGCTCAACCGCTTTCTTCCATTGCGTATAAAGCGATTTGCGCTCCTCCTCGGACATCGTACTTTTGAAAACGCGGTCCACTTTTCGATTGGATTCAATCAACTCCGAATTCCACAAACCCAGTGTGATGCCCGCCAGATAGGCCGCCCCCATAGCGGTAGTCTCGATAACTTCTGGTCGCTCCACGGGAGTACCCAGGATGTCTGCCTGAAATTGCATCAAATAACTATTGGCACATGCTCCTCCATCTACTTTAAGCATTTCAAGGGGTTGTCCTGCATCTTCTGCCATCGCATCAATCACATCACGAGTTTGGTAAGCCAGAGAGTCCAATGTGCCCTTGATCAAATGCGAACGCTCCGTACCACGTGTGAGGCCAAATATTGCTCCCCGTGCATACATGTTCCAATACGGGGCACCCAAGCCTGCAAAGGCAGGGACTACTACGACGTCGTGATTGTCCGCCACTGCACTGGCGATGTTCTCACTGTCAGGCGATGACTCGATCACTTGCAATCCATCACGCAACCATTGAATGGCTGCACCGGCAATGAAAATACTTCCTTCGAGACCATAACAAACTTGTCCATTGGCATCACAGCAAAGAGTGGTTAGTAGGCCGTTCTTAGACTGAACAAACTCCTTTCCAACATTCATGAGCAAAAAGCAACCAGTCCCGTAGGTATTTTTGGCCATACCAGCGGAAAAACATGCCTGTCCAAACAGCGCAGATTGTTGATCTCCTGCAACACCACAAATCGGTATGGAGACGTCGTCGATTTCAAATAGACCAAACTCAGATGCAGAGGGTTGGACACGCGGCAGGATACCAGCAGGCACTTCAATAAGATCTAAGATCTTCGGGTCCCACTCCAAAGTCCTGATGTTGTAGAGCATTGTTCTGGACGCATTGGTATAGTCGGTCACATGGGATTTACCATTCGTCATCTTCCAGATTAACCAGCTGTCCATTGTACCAAAACAAAGGTCGCCCTTGGCTGCCATTGCACGTGCATCTGGCACGTTATCCAGAATCCACTTGACTTTGGTTCCCGAGAAATAGGCATCTACGACCAGTCCGGTATTTTCATAAATGTATCCATCGTGCCCACTCTGCTTAATGTCTTCACAAATAGGGGCGGTACGTCGATCTTGCCAAACGATGGCTTTATGAATGGGCTGCCCCGTGTGCTTATTCCAAACTACGGTTGTCTCTCTCTGATTCGTGATGCCTATTCCAAGCACATCTCCGGCCTGTATGCCTTGATTATGAAGCAATTGCCGAAACATTTTCAGCTGCACCTCCCATATCTCCTCAGCATCATGTTCTACCCATCCTGCCTTGGGAAAATGTTGGGTAAATTCCTCTTGTTCTATGGCCACAATATCTCCCTGCTGACTTACGAGAATAGCCCGGCAGCTGCTGGTACCTTGATCGAGCGCCACAATGTATTTTCCGTTCATTAGATCATCACTTTGTACGCTGAAACCAGCGTCTAAACAATAAAGTCAGAAGGTATGAATTTGCAAGGTAACACTAGAATGTAGGATGGACTTATGGCATGCCATACAGGAACGATGCAAACGGGCTGTCTTACTTTTTGATCAGTTTCAATTTAGTCAGATTCGCCAATCCTTGGCCATCTCCCCTAAACTTGGCCAAGCCTTGGACCTGTCCAAAGGAAAATTCAACTAGCGCTTGATCAGTGCCCACCTCATACTTGATTATTTCAAAGTGAGGATGTCGATCCGATGGCACAACAAACTTCCACCGGTCATGGGACGATCCGATGGGAAAACGGGCATCGGAGTTTGACTTAACACCAACGGTTAGACTGGTAAGCTGTCCGGGAGTCAAATGTTCTTGCATTGCCTCCTCCTCTAAAATGAGCGAGAGCAAACGGGCAGTTTCGCGAGACTTTGTAGGTACCCTCTGATCGACTTGCACCTTCATATCCGACGGCCTTGAGACCTTAGACTCAGCTTCAAAGTCGTCTCCAGTGGACTCTATGACAGCGGGAGGTCTTCCAACGCAGTCGGTCATGGTGATCGGTGAGAGATGATCTACCAGCAGATTGCCATTGTATGATTTGGTCGAATCACGATTGATGTGCGCTCGAATAACCAGGTGAGTAGCCTGTTTTGTCGGCGTAAAAGTAAAAGCATACTTCTTCCATTCCTGATGATCTACAGCAGGACTGCTGCAGAGGACTTCCCCCTCCGCGCAATTTCCATTGGTGCCCACAACCTCAAAGATGATGGGATGACTAAAATTTTTCCGAGGCAAGTTCTGCCAGACTACATTACTTGGGTCTGCCCCAGTCGCCGGCACAACTGCACTCCAGTAATCAGCCGACATGCATAAATGTGCGCTAAATCGGTAGCATTGCCCCTTCCGCAAAGGCTGTTTGAGTCTTTGACCCAGTGCTTCAAATGTTCCGTTCTCTCGTGTCACCATCCCTAGATATGTGTTGCCATGGAAAGCGGGGCGATACACCCCCCATGCTCCGGAAGGTTGCACATCGGGTGGTGTCTCCCCAGGAGTTCCACAATCAGTCCATAAGCTCGGTGGTAGGCTGTGTATAGGAACGTCTTCAAAAGAGGGGTTGTCAAGCACGATCTCCTGGGCAAAAAGATTGGGCAGGAAGAAAGAACTGAGCAAAGCGATGGCGGCGGGTTGCATCCAATTAAAATAGGCTTTTGCCAACAGACCTGTCCGACGAAGGAGGACAACAATCAATCTTTAGAATGATTCTAATCATTCTTCATGGCAATGAGTTCTTTCATCTTAAAGCGTGAATTACTAAGGGAAGTAAGCAGCAGCTGTGGGATGGAGCATTTAAGACAAGCATGGACAAAATAGGTTTTAACCGAGCCGATTTAAGGCAAGCCAAAACACGAAAGGATCTTTTGCTGTTGGCCAGCAACAAGCAACTTGATGTGAGCAAGACGCTGCGGAAACTGCAGTATGAAGAGGAGTTGAGACGCCTCCAGGCCGAACTGGTCAAGCTCCAAAAATGGATCTCCAAGAGGGGCATTCGTTTAGCCGTCCTTTTTGAAGGCCGAGATGCGGCGGGCAAAGGGGGCTCCATCAAGCGATTCAAAGAGCATCTTAATCCGAGGTCTTCGCGCGTGGTAGCCCTTACCAAGCCCACTGATGTCGAGCGGGGCCAATGGTATTTTCGTCGCTACATCAAAGCACTGCCGAACCCCGGAGAAATGACCTTCTTCGATCGGAGCTGGTACAACCGAGCCGTCGTCGAACCGGTCATGGGATTTTGTTCTAAGCAAGAATACCACAAGTTTATGGGACAGGTTCCTGAATTCGAACACCTGCTGTACGAAGACAATTTGAAGATGATCAAATTTTGGTTCTCGATCACCAAGGAAGTGCAGAAGAAGCGGTTTGAAGCCCGCCTTAAGAATCCACTAAAGCGATGGAAGTTTAGCCCCGTAGATGAAAAGGGCCAACAGCTATGGGACACTTATACGCACTATAAAGAGGAGATGTTTAGTAAAACACACACCAACTTCAGTCCCTGGATCATCGTCAAGGCAAACGATAAGAAGACGGCGCGACTGGAGAGCATTCGTTATGTCCTCTCTCAATTTGACTATGAGGGTAAAGAAAGCGCCCGCACCTCTCTGTTGCCTGATCCGAACATTGTCATGCGGTATCACCGAAGCGTAGTCCAAATCGACATTTAAGATGAAAAAGAAGCAGACAGATGAAATCAAACTCTCCAATAAGGATCTGGCTCAGATAAATTCGAAACAAGGCCTCTATTCGCTGCTTCGAAAAGAAAAGCTTGATCTCCCACAGGTATTGGCTGAGGTAAACTATGGGTTTGAATTGCGTAAGAAACAGGAAGAGCTCATCAAACTGCAAAACTGGGTGATCCGTGAGGGGAAAAAAGTGGTTATCCTCTTTGAAGGACGAGACGCCGCTGGTAAAGGCGGAGCTATCCGTCGCATTACAGAACGCATAAACCCACGACATTTCCGCATTGTGGCACTCGACATCCCGACTGCCGACGAACGAAGGCAATGGTTTCTTCAGCGTTACATTAACCAATTGCCCAAGCCCGGTGAAATGGTTTTCTTCGATCGCAGTTGGTACAATCGGGCCGTGGTCGAACCCGTAAATAAATTCTGCACTCCTGCAGAGTATCGGATCTTCATGAATCAAGTCAATGATTTTGAGAGGATGATCGTGGAATCGGATACCGCTCTGGTCAAACTCTACTTCTCCATTTCAAAAAAAGAACAAGCGCGGCGATTTGCAGAAATAAAGCAAAATCCCCTCAAGCGATGGAAGATGACGGCCGTAGACGAAAAGGCGCAGTCGCTGTGGAACACGTACACGATTTACAAACGAAAAATGTTTGCCAAGACGGATACCAAACTCGCACCCTGGATCACCATAGATGCCAATAAAAAGACGACGGCCCGACTAAAGGCTATTGACCACATATTACAGTCCATTAAGTACTCATGATGCACCGACTCAGACCTGGCACAGCATCATTCTCACCAATGAAAAACGGATGCAATGATTGACTCCAGCATTACCCATTTGCGTCCGCGGTTTCGTGTAGAAGTCAATGCTCGATCTCAAGAATTGATAGAGGCATTCTCCCAAGCACTCGACAGCAAGCATCCGGGGTTGGAGGGGCTGATCAAGGGTCAACATATCATTCTGGATATCGCCCATGATCGAAGACATTATTGGTCTCCTCAACTCAATATGAGGGTCGAAAATCATCCTCAGGAAGAACAGAAGTCGATTGTAGCCGGCTTGATCGGTCCCAGACCCAATGTCTGGACCTTATTTATGTTCATCTACTTCTCCATCGGCACACTGGGATTCATCATTGGATCCATTGGCGTTTCCCGGGCGCTACTAGGAACTTACTCCCCTCTCCTATGGGCATTTCCGATCGCCATTCTATTTATGCTGAGTGCTTTTTTGACAAGCAAGAAAGGCGAGCGCATGGCTAAAGATCAAACCGAAGAGCTCAAAGAGTTTGTGCGAGGAGTGATCAACCGTTGATGCAGAAGACAAAAAAAGTCTAGAACTCCTTATCCATGACAAACTTGCCTTTGCCTTTGACTGTAAAGGATGTCTTGCGCCAGTCTGCACCGGGAGTACTTCTTCTCATTTTTGCCTTGACACGATACTTGCCATAAGAAAAGCGCATCATCACTTTTCGCTCATTCATGGAAAAGTCCGAAACGTCCATACAAGGTCCTGAACCCACATTCTGACCCGAACCAGTTGTCCACTCTCGGTCAATGCGGCCATCGGGCGCTTCGAAATTTCCATTGGTCACAATGCAGATGCTCTTTTGACTTTCCTGCTCCTCGCTGAGTATCTCTGTAAACTCCTCGTGCGACAATATCATGGAAAGCACTTGATTAACGTCACTGCTGGATTGGCCGATTGCTACGCCAGCTTGCAGTATCATACAAAGGCCCAACATGATCTTCCACTTTCTAAAACAGGGCTTTTTGCTCAAGAGTAGATCTAACATATTGCCGTCTTTCATCGCATTAATTTGAATACTCAGACGCAAAAAAGCAAAAAAAGTTTCCCCCAAGAAAATAATGAACCCAATGGAGCGTATCCCAGGTTCTTTTCTGATCTTTCCAGTGCTTTACTCACCTAAATTGTTTGTCATGAAAGCTTTGCTCCCTCTTCTACTGTTGATTGTTTCTGTGGTCTATCTACAAGGTCAGGACGAAAAAACGACATCCTCATCTGTTCCGGAAGCAGCGGTCTCGGTCACGGATCAAAAGGTCGTCATCAACGGCAAAACCATTGATCTGACTGCTAGAGCGGGTACCATGCAGTTGACAGACAATGATGGAAAACCCATCTGCAATTTTGGTTTTACGAGTTATCACAAGAAGAATGCAGGTGCGGAGAGGCCCATTGTCTTCGCCTTTAATGGAGGTCCAGGTTCTTCCTCGTTTTGGCTCCACATGGGGGTGCTGGGTCCAAAGCGAATTGTCGTTAACGACCCTTCATCGACTCCAGCCGCTCCCTATCAGATTGAGAACAACGAGTACTCCATGCTGGATCTGGCGGACCTCGTGATGATTGACCCTGTAGGCACTGGCATCAGTGTAGCGGTCGGAGACTCTGAGTACAAGGACTTTTGGGGAGTAGATCAGGACATCTCCAGCATTGCCAATTTCATCACCAGCTACCTCATTGAGCACGATCGCATGAATTCCCCAAAGTATCTGCTTGGAGAGAGTTATGGAACTTTCAGAAATGCTGGACTGATGAATTACCTGCTTCAGCAAGGGATTGCCATGAATGGAGTCATTATGGTTTCTGCGGTATTCGATTTGCGGACGCTGTTGTTTCCCCCTAATGATGACATGCCTTACATCGTGCACTTCCCTACCTATGCTGCGACAGCATGGTACCATGACTTGATTGACAACAAGCCCGAAGATGTGTATGCATTTCTCGAGGAGGTGCGCACATTTACAGAAGAGGAGTATGTCATGGCGCTCTTTCGTGGAGATCAGCTCACAGATGCAGAGCGCACTGAGCTTGCTGGTAAACTGTCCCACTATACAGGCATTTCGTCAGATTACTGGCTCAAAGCAGATCTGAGGGTGACAGCAGGAGAGTTCTTCGACGCGCTGCTCAAAGAGAATGGAGAGCGTGTAGGACGGTTAGATTCTCGTTTCACGGGCATCAATCAAGATCTCATCAGCATGAGTGATGGTTATGACCCCCAAAGCGCAGCCATATCTCCAGCGTATATCACAGGCTTTCTCAAATACTTCTACGATGATTTAGGAGTATCTAAAGACCTCAAGTACATGACTACAGCGGGAAAACGAGAAGGTTTCCGGTGGGACTGGAAGCATCGTGGTAATATGT
>JAHQVP010000269.1 GCA_019634275.1 Saprospiraceae bacterium | reverse complement strand
GCTTGTATGGTCCGGGAGAATACCTGGGATACCATGCCATCATCTTAGATGGAAGTCACGACAATTTCGCAAATGCCCTCAGCGACTGCTCCGTACGTCTAATACCTAAGGAAGCCTTCCGTAAGAAGTTGTTTGGAAGCCGTGATTTGGCTACCTACTTCATTAAGCTATTTGCATCCCGCGCCACACAGGAAGAGGAAAAACTTATTGAGATGGCATATGACTCTGTTCGCAAGAAGGTCAGCAATGCCTTGCTGGTTTTCGCAGCAAAACAGGCACCGGAAAGTGATCAATGCACGCTGACGCTATCTCGTGATGAGCTGGCAGCTATGGCTGGTACCGCCAAAGAGACTCTAATCCGGACACTTTCTGATCTCAAGGCAGAGGGAGTCATCTCGGTCCAGGGCAAAAGCATTGAGATCCCCAGCCTCACTAAACTATCTCAGATCATCCATTGACCTATGCCCTAACTGCACCAGTCAATTGTTGTTTAGACATCTGGACTGTGTTGGGCAGTGCAAGACCAGCAGCATGTTGCGGGTAGCATGTCACGTTTAGGACACTGGCCGTGCCTTTTCAGCCAAGAGGGCATGAATGACATCCAATGGAGTAACGATTCCACGAAGATGAGGGCCTTCCATGATCAGTATGGCGTGCAAAATGTTTTCCTCGAAGACCGTGAGCGCGATGTCAATCGAGTCCTCTGGATCCATTTTGGCTAGGCCGGTGATCATCATCTCTTGCACTTTGGTGTTGATTAAGCGATAATCCTCTTTCTGGCCTTCAAGATAGGTGAGGCCTTTGCCTCTCCGAAAGAGTAGAAGATCCGATTTGCTTAAGATGCCTACTACTTTGCCTTCATCTATGACCGGCAGATGATGGATCTTATGCTCGTCAAATAGTTGCTCGGCTTTTTTTAGTGAATCGATCGGAGCCACCGTGATGGGGTCCGGAGTCATGATCGAGCGAATTGGACTGGATAAGTTCATATCAACTTTAGCTTAGTGCTGGTGTAAACGATGAGGCAGTATCAATCTGCTTTTTGTCGATCTTTCTTTTGCGGAAGCTGGGCCCCAGCAATGCGGTAAGAAATATGGGCAGAGCGAATATGGACAATAAGATGTTACCAGAAAGAACGCTGATGATCACTACAGCCATAAGCAGATAGAACCTTAAAATGATGGTGGTGAATGATGCATTGAATAAACTCATAACGTATTGTTTTATGCAGGCAAGTTCGGAAGGGAAATACCCGCTCGAGATGATGATCGTCAGGCGTTGTCCTGATCTTCATCAACCTGGCATTGACTATCATGATGTGTCGTAAAGAAGCACACAGCAAATGAAAGTATTAGCCAACTGGATCTACGGAATACAGTCCGATCTTGGATTCACGTCCTCGTAGTGCGAAGGCACCCACCCGTTTAAAATGGATTGAGGGTTCGCCTTGAAGTAAAACATGCAACTCATCTGATAAAAGGATATGGGCTTCCAATTCATTGCACTTTGACTGGATGCGTGCCGTGGTATTAAGAACATCACCGGTGTAGATGATCTCTTTTTTCAAGATGCCGACTTCGCCGGTGGTTACTTCTCCATAATGAAATCCTGCCTTGAATCCGGGAACGAGCCCGTAAGATGCTTCGTATCGGTCTGCAACAGTCGCGATTCGTTTCATGATGTCTAAGAAACAACGAATGCAATTGGCCTGATCTGCTCCCTGACTTGGTTTCCATGATACCACCACTTCGTCCCCTACATATTGATAGATCTCACCTTGAAACTTCAAGATGGAGTCGGTGATATCACTGAAGAAGTCATTGAGCAATTTGAAATATTGCACATGGCCCAATTTTTCCGCGATCGCAGTAGACGAACGGATGTCCAGAAACATGAAAATTCGCTTCTCTATCCGAGATTGATGATACCTTCCCAAAAGCATCTTTTGCAGTGTACCGGGTCCGAAACTGTCGCTGATTTTTAGAAAAAGAAGCACCAACAGTAGTCCAGATGACCAAATGAAGACAATGATGAACATATAGATGCTGGAGATGAATGCCTTTGTCTGTAACAGGGCTTCGGCCGAAAAGAGTCCTCCACCAACTTGCCCAGCATTATACAAGTGTACTCCAATGCCTACTAAGAATAAGAGTAATCCGAGATAGACGACGACCCGATAGAGCAGCGAAATACCAAAAGGACGTCTGCGCAGCCTTTCATCCAACCAGAATACTTCAAACGCACCTAGAAACAAGCCGCCGATAAATGCGGTAAGCGGCGTCATCCAGAGCGTCACTCGGTGGTCATACGGTGCACCATTGGGATAGTGTCCATTCTTGCCCAATAACGAGAACTCATAGATGCTAAACAGCAACATGATTAGTGCCCATCCCACGGCGATAGTCAGCACCTTTTTGATCTTTGTCTTCATGGCAATGTATCCTTGGAGACCATCTTATAGACAGCAGTGGTATGTAAGGTAATATTCTCCTTCTCCAACCTCTCCATTCGACGGAAAGAGGTGACAGGATTCCACTACTTCATACGCATAAGAAAACCTACCTTTACAAAATCCAAAAAACACCAAAGATGAACACACAAACAAGTAGTATGCGAATTGTATCCGGCATAATTTTTACCGTCTGTCTACTGTGCATGGTGCCAAATGAGGCTTTCAGTCAAGACGACGATCGCCTGTCAAGAGCTGAAGCGCTGCGAACGGCCAGCAATCAGTCGAGGAAGGCAGGTTTTTCTCAGATATTCTTTTCGAAAAGCATCATTAGAGATGTTTTAGTAAGTTCCGAAAACATACGGGTCAGTAGCGGAAGATCCCCTGATCGGCTGTCGGTACTGATGATCATCGGACTGGATGGAAGTGGTGACGAAATCGGAGACACCTATTTGCAAAGCAACACCCTGAGTCGACCGGATATAATCGATCGATCGACCTTTGATGCACAGGTCGCCGCAGCGGAGTCGTTTAACCGCATGACACAGGTATCGTCCATTTTTTCAAGCGCGGATTTGCTGGAAATGGTAGATTCAGAGGAATCCAATGGCCTGATGTTTGTTCCGAGCGCCAATACGGATGACGATGGTAATGATGTGCTGACCCTGGCGGTGGGTGTGGCAAGTTCACCCCGTGCGATATCGGATGGTAGTACACTTCGTCGATCACCGTGTCCACCCGATTGTGGAGATGGAGATCAGTAGTTCGATGCAAGGATGAAGCGCTTAGCGGTTCAAGTACTTGCAATTTGTGTTGCACAGGTCTCCCTAGCTCAGACTGCGCCACTTCAGCTTTCCTTTCAGCACCTTACCCAGGAAGATGGGCTGACGAATTCCATCAACTCTCACGTCTTCAAGGACTCACGCGGTTTGGTGTGGATCAGTTCAATTGATGGACTCAATCGATTTGATGGAAGCAATGTAAAGTCCTATCGTCCCGATCCTCAGGATTCGACGGCCCTGACCGGCAACATCATCGGCAGTTCGTTCTATGAAGATAGACAAGGAAATCTGTGGTTTACGACCTACGGCGCTTTGCAGTGCTATCATCGATCAACCGATCGATTCTCTAAGGTAGCACTGAGAGATGAGGATGGTGTCGAACAGCATGCAGACTTTTATGCATTCGCTTTTGATTCGATGACTCAAGACTTGTGGGTGCGTACCGGCCTAGGATCAAGGGGATTACTACATCAAGTAAATGTACAATCAGGGGAATCTAAAGTGATTGGTCACCTGGATGGGCAGCGGCATGTGCTACTGCCGGATAGGTCCAATGGCCGTGTTATCATATCGTCAAGGATCAGCAGACCCGGACTCAGCATCACCCGCGATCGAAATGGAAGCTACAGTAGCGAGACGCATTTTGATGGATCGGGGTCTTTGCCTCGTATACGAATCAATAACCTGTACGCTGAGAATCTGGATCGCATCTATTTTGGAACTGAGGAAGGACTCGGAATCTTCAATGCCAATACAGCAACCTACCGGCTGCTGGATCGTGCTCACGACGGAGGTGTCTTGGGCAGAGTCTGGTCGATTGCGAGATTGGGGGACCGATTGCTGGTGACTTCGGAGTTGAAAGGTCTATTGGTTTTTGACCCCGATCAGGATCAATTTCTTCAGGCCCTGCAAGCAAAAGAATCTCAGCGCTACTCCCTTCGTTCAAACGAGCTGCGAGAAGTGTATGTCGATCGCTCGAACTGTGTGTGGCTATCCATCTGGGGTCAGGGCTTGGATTATGGGTGTATCGGTAAGCGACGTTTTGGGACTATGGATTGGTCTGACCTCGGATTTTTGACTCCTTTGAAGTCCATCGGAGAAGACGCCCAGGGCAATACACAACTGGTCGGTCAAGACGGCACCCTAGCACGATTCGACCAAGGTGCATTGGAGATTAGCCACCTTTCGATTGGTCGCTTGGGATTGAGTAGTCTCGAACTACTCCATGTGGACGACCAAGGCCGACAGTGGGTCACGGGAGAGATAGAAGGTGGATCTATGCGAAGGATTTTGGTTCTGGATCGCGACAGGATAGTGGCAGAAGGCTCATCCCCAGGAGAGCTGCTACAGATTCATCAACGTTCTCCTAGTTCGTTTTTGGCCACAAGTCGTCAGGGAGTTCTCAGTCTGGACCTCGAAGGAAATTCTGTTTCTACTCAGGTCCCTGCGGCCTTTAGTGAATATAGCGAACTGCCTTTCTACCGCTTCTTTGACTTGGCTGGACGTCTCTACTTGACGGCCAATTTTGATCGCTTGCTGGTCTTTAGGGAAGAGGGACCCAACCTGGTCCTGGAGGCGGATCTAGAGGGGATGGGAGACATCAAGGCAATGATCCCTAGTCCGAGCGATTCGGTCCTATATGCGGCGGGAAGTAAAGGTCTGACAATGTTGAGGATCAAAGATCATGTGAGTCGCCCCATTGAGAATACGAATGAGCTTCGCTACGAAGGAATATATTCTCTGCATGCTGACCAGTCTGGCACGCTGTGGTTTAGGACTGAGAATGATTTGGTCACGTATAGTCCGCAAAGCGGAGACATTCACCGATACAGTCAGGCCGATGGTGTTCAACCAAATCGCGATCACACTATGTCTTCGTGGCAAGACCAATTGGGACAAATATGGATTGGAGGTGCTCATGGATTAACCGTATTCGATCCCAGTAGCATTGCTGCATTCACAACACCTGCCGAGCCCATTCTGACCGATATATTGGTAAACGATGTCCCTTTGTCCTATGATACGACTGCCATCGAAGTCCATACGCTCGAGCTACCCTACCGTGAAAACACAGTGATGATGCACTTTGCTCCAGGTGAGTACAGTGATCCTACTGCTGTAAGACATCGGTATAGATTGCATGACCACGACGATGCCTGGGTCTATGGATATGGTGCTGGATCTGCCCGTTACCCCAACCTTCCTTGGGGCAACTATCGATTTACGCTGGAAGTTGCCAATTCGGATGGCATCTGGACGGAGCCAGGCAGATCTCTCTCCATCAACATAGCCCCTCCTTGGTGGGGTACGTGGTGGGCCAGGGCACTGTACGTCTTGTTGATTCTGGCCGCGATACATCAATTCTATTTGTGGAGGACACGTGTTCAGAGACGGAAAATTGCCTTGCAGACGCAACAATTGGAGCAAGAGCGCTCCGTAAATGAAAAGCTCCGACAGGTAGATCTTCTAAAGGACCAGTTTCTCGCCAACACTTCCCATGAACTTCGAACCCCTTTGAGTGGAATCATTGGTCTGGCGGAATCTTTGATCGATGGAGCCACAGGTGAGCTCCCGCAGGCGACCAACGCCAATCTCAGTATGATCGCTGCGAGCGGAAAGCGCTTGGCCCACCTGGTGGATGATATCCTTGATTTCTCCAAGTTGAAGAATGCCGATCTAGACTTGCACGTGATCCCTGTTGATCTACACACCGCTGCGGGCTTGGTGATAAAGCTCTTGTCACCTCTTGCAGACGCCAAGGGGCTCACCCTCAGGAATGAGGTGGATCAGTCAATCTCCTATGTAAATGCTGATGAAAATCGCCTCCAGCAGATCTTGGTGAACTTGATCGGGAATGGCATCAAATTTACACCCGAAGGTCAGGTACGCATCACTGCTAGAGAAGATCAGGACTGGGTATATGTGGAGGTGCATGACTCCGGCATGGGGATTCGCAAAGAAAAGCTCGGCACGATCTTTAGAAGTTTTGAACAAGGGGATGGAAGTGCGGAACGTGAATTTGGAGGTACAGGATTGGGTTTGGCCATTACCAAAAAGCTGGTTGAGCTTCATGGTGGATCCATAAAAGTCGAATCACAACCTGGGCAGGGCAGCACATTTACCTTCACTCTCAAGCGATCGGATGTCCAGCAAAGTGCACCTGCTTCAGCACTGCAGCCGGAGGAACAGTTGACCAAGTCAGAAGCAATTGATCACACAAGCGCAGAGATGCAGTCCTCCTTGGTTAATCTCGGAGATCGCCTGAGGATACTGGCAGTTGACGATGAGCAAGTCAACATTCAGGTGCTTAAGAATCATCTGTCCCTGGTAGGATTTGATGTGGTGGCCGCAAATTCTGGTCCTCAAGCACTCGAAATAATCCATGAGCAGGGACCATTTGATCTTGTCCTCTTAGACATAATGATGCCGCGAATGTCGGGATACGAGGTCTGCGAAATTCTTCGGAAGCAGTTTATGCCTAGTGAACTGCCGATCATCATGCTTACGGCTAAGAACCAAACCGTAGATCTGGTGCAGGGATTTGATGTAGGCGCCAATGATTACCTCAGCAAGCCTTTCTCCAAGGACGAATTACTTTCCAGGATCAAGACCCATATTCGCCTGCACAACATCTATCAGGCAACGGGACGATTTGTTCCACATCACTTTCTCAAAACCATTGGCCGTGAGGAGATCACAGAGGTTCGCCTCGGTGACCATAGTGTGTGCCGGGAGATTTCGGTCCTCTTTGCTGACATTCGCAACTACACTCCACTAAGCGAATCAATGACTCCGGAGGAGAACTTTAAGTTTGTCAATGCCTTTGCCGGTCGCATGGGTCCCATTATTGAAAAGTATGATGGATTTGTAAATCAGCACTTGGGCGATGCCGTAATGGCCATTTTCCCGGGTCCAACGGCTCAGGTAGTCCACGCCGCTCGCGAGATGCACCTGGCCATGAAGAAATATTCTGAAGAACGTGCAGCCGTAGGCAGAATACCGATTCATATTGGGATCGGGGTGCATACTGGTACGCTGATCATGGGCATCATCGGGTACCTCAATCGGACAGAAACGGCGACGGTCTCTGATACGGTAAACATCGCATCGAGAATCGAGGGACTAACAAAGCACTTCGGAGCCAATACCATCATATCGGAAACCACGAGGGGGCTAATGGACCGGCCAGAGGATCATCATATGCGTTGTCTGGGCACTGTGCTAGTGAAAGGAAAGCGTGACCCCATTATGGTATACGAGTGCCTGGATGGAGATCCCGCTGAGCTTCGAGCATGCAAAATCGCCTCTATGGAGCAATTCGCGAAAGGATTAAGCCTCTTTGAACAAGGTCAATTTGAATCGGCCGTGCCGATATTTAAAGAAATTGTTAGCATTTGTCCCGAGGACCTTCCAGCTCAAAAGTTCCTGACGAAATCAAATATGTATCTCCACGAAGGAGTCCCTTTGGATTGGGATGGTACCCAGGTGCTATCGACCAAGGTGTAGCGGTTCACAATTGGCAATGGACATGCGTTTTACTTGTATGAAGAAGTGGCTTATGGTCGCAGGATTTGCAATGGTGTTGCTCATGGGATGCCAGAAGGAGGATGGCATGGATCCCATGGAGACCTCTTCAGAACTGGATGCTGTGGAGGCCTACTTTATGGAAGTAGCCTTC
>JAHQVP010000268.1 GCA_019634275.1 Saprospiraceae bacterium | reverse complement strand
CTTGCTTCAAACGGTGGCTCAAAATTAGCAACGTGCTATCTAACCCTGAGTGCACATCCGTTTCCTTCAACTCAGCCTCATCCAACCGCGAAAAATTACGCAGCGACAGCACAATGTCTTTAATACGTTGAGTCCCTACTTTCATAGAGTCAATCAATGCAGGCGCATCTTCTTGAATAAACTCAACGTCAAGCTCCTCCATTCTCTGTTTAACCGACGCATCTATCATCACAGCCTCGTCATCACAGAGGGCGACAACATCTAACAGGTTCTGTAGGTACTCTTCTGCATGGTCGAGATCGAAGTCATTCCGACGAAAGAGACCGCAAGCGGATTGGGTCGATTGTCGTTTTGCCCTGCCAGTTTGTACTTGAAGTACGTATTGACAAGTTGACGCAGTGATCCTGCACCTTTGGTTCGATTGATGCCTACCATGAAGTGATCCGATATGCCATAGTCGAATCCAATCATCACATCACTGGCATTCTCCAATCCATAGAACGTGGGCCATCCACCCGCATCGCCAAACATATCTCCAAAACGGTGCGCCACTCGAAAATCCAGAATCCCCTTGGGTAATGTCTCTGTAGAGAAGGAGTTGATCACTTTGCGGTCGTTGAAAATCGGATAGTCCGATTGACCATATAGCGTGGTACTCAAGACACTGAGTGCAAGGACTATAAGGAATGTATACTGTTTCTTCATGTTCGTTAGTTTTCGGGAAATCCATTTTCAGCCCAGCATCGGAAAAGATCATATTCTGCCGCCGTGAGTGTACTGCCTTGCGGCATGGTTCGTGCGTCCAAGACCTCTCGCTTAAAAGCACCATTTTCAAGATTGCGCTGTAGGCCTTGAAAAGTGGTGTAATTGCCAACACCACTGGCCCCATCATGACAACCACTGAAGCTGCACTTATTGGCGATCAAGGCGCGTGCTCCTTCTGTATACGTGGGAGCAATGGTACAGGAATCAGGCTCTTCAACCGTGTCTCTGGTACAAAAGGTGCAGGTCAGAAGGAAAGCTAAAGCAAATCCCAGATACTTGAATTTTTGCAGCATAAAGAAGTTTTTTGGCAGTTCAAATCTGCATTTATTTGTTGAAATACAGGAATCGATCTATAAACGGATTTCGATCGGTGACGTGATATGTGTTAAATCAATTATTAGAATAAAAAATATAGATTGATTGACGTCGGATTTGGGATCAAAACCAGTAAATTCGCCCTCCAGACCGATAAGAACATATGCGAAACTCAGTCCTCATCCCTCTAACGGCATTGCTGATTTTGGCTGGTTGCACCTCCGATTTCATACAGGGTGACCAACTGGACATAACGCTGCAGAATGTGATCAAGACGACATCACCAGATCGCAGTCTGGATCACTATATTCTAGCGCATAGTAGCGACCTAACGGCACTGCCACAGGATCCTAACAATCCTCTTACGACGGCTAAAGTAGAATTGGGTTCATTCCTGTTTTTCGAAACGGGTCTGGGCACTGTGCCCCGTAGCGAGGTGGGTTTTCAGTCCTACAGCTGCTCATCATGCCACGTACCTGCTGCTGATTTCAAGCCTGGACGCATGCAGGGCATAGGAGAGGGAGGCCAGGGATTCGGCTATGTGGGAGAAGCACGGGTCAAGCATTCTGCCTATGAAGAGGCGGATATGGATGTTCAAGGCATCCGTCCATTGACCGTACTCAATGTTGGCTACTCAGCAGAGAACACGTTGTGGAATGGATCTTTTGGTAGCAAGGGAGCTAACGAAGGCACCGAGGATGCCTGGGGAGTATTCGATGAAGCAACGGACTTGAATTATCTTGGATTTCAGGGACTGGAGACTCAGAACATCGAAGGATTGAGAGTGCATCGGCAAATGATGACGCCTGAACTTGCTGAATCGCTGGGTTATATAGAGTATTTTGATCGTGCGTTCCCCAACGTTCCGGTGGAAGAGCGATATACCAATCAGTCGGTAAGTCTGGCCCTATCGGCGTATCTACGCACGCTGACCACTACGGAAGCACCCTTCCAGAAATGGTTGAAGGGAGACATGAGTGCTATGACGACACAGGAAAAACGTGGAGCACTCGTCTTTTTTGACAAAGGGAATTGCAGTTCTTGCCACAGTGGCAGCGCTTTCAGCGCCACAAAGTTCTTTGCACTTGGCGTAAATGATTTGGATCAAAGTGTTTCTTTCCGAGAAGACGAAGAAACGCTCAAGAAAAACAAAGGGCGCGGTGGTTTCACCGGACGCGAAGAGGACATGTTTAAATTTAAAGTCCCTACGCTCTATAATTTACAAGGAACACAATTCTACTTTCACGGCAGCAGCAAGCGGTCACTGGAAGAAGTCGTCGAATACTTTGACAAAGGCCTTCCGGAAAATGACCGAGTTCCTGAAGAACTTATCGCTCGAGAGTTTAAGCCACTGGGCTTGACAGAACAAGAGAAAATTGACCTTGTTGCATTCTTGAGGTTTGGCTTACAAGACAATGACGTCATCCGCTTTAAGCCCGCGTCTCTGCCTTCCAATAACTGTTTTCCCAATGCGGACCCGCAGTCAATGGAGGAACTGGGGTGTAACTAACGGATTATCTCTTCTATATTAGTTGGGTAAGCAACAGTATACCATACGCTATGCGTTTACCCACAGTGACTCGAACGCTGATCTTCTTTGTCATTCTTGGCTTTTTGCATTCTTGCAAGGGAGACGCCGAGATTGAGATCGCTCCTGATTTTCAACCTTATGTAGATCGATTCGTAGATGAAGCTGCCGAACGGGGAATTACCATTGACTTTTCCGACACCGGGCTCTCGGTGGTCTTTCGCAAAGCAGCGCAGGTAGAGTCTTCGGGTGTATGTCGAGGCAATCACAATATCGAAATCGAAAAACTGTATTGGGATGGCTTGAGTGACGCAGAACGAGAAGGGCTGATTTTTCATGAACTGGGTCATTGTGAGCTCGACCGTAGACATCGCAACGACCTGCTCTCGAATGGCGAATGGGCCAGTAGGATGCGTGGCAGTCCAATTCCGGATACCCTTAATGCTGTTATTAACTATAGTGAGGAGAGGCGAGACTACTACATAGAGGAGCTATTTAACGAAGCCGTGGGAGAACCTGAATGGGTAAATCGCCGGGAAGACTTCGGGGACGCCACCAGGGATACCACCAAATCACTTGCCAACGTACCTGCATTCGAAGAGACCTTAGGACTGCCCTTTTCTGCGGATTTTGAGATGGAAGCCATCATCGATATCCAAGACAATGGATCCTGGATGGGATTTGCATGGGGAGGAATGGATCCGGCAGATGAGATCTATGTAGCATATAATGGAAGTAAGACCTTTGTAATCGGCAGTGGCAGCAGGGTGTGGAGTACGATGTACCAGAAATCAGACTTCCAACTGCTGGATGACCGGATCAATAAACTGACGGTTAGACGGAGGGGAGACTTCTATTACGTCTTTTTGAATGAAACCTTCATCTACTGGTTTGACTATTTACCGCTGGCAAGTGCCCGTTTTCGCTCCATAGTCGGTAGCCAAAATGCACCCAACTTCATGGAAGTAAGGGTTCATCGGCTCTCAAATTAGAAGGGTTGGGCCCTTTATCAAACTGCCCCGATGCCTTTTGTTGCATCGCATGGGGCTAGGCAAGGTTGGATGCCCATTTTTAGCCAGCCAAAAACAGCGACCAGAGGGCTACCAGGACGATGCAGAGGAGAAGCCCATAAGCAACTTCATTGGCATACTTGTATCGGCTCGCAAATTCTGCAGTCAGAAAACCACCTAAGGCCTGGCCGATAGCCAATATGAGCCCCATATCCCAACGGACCAGTCCTCGATAATGGAAAATGGCCAAGACGACGATGGTGTAAAGTCCAACAACAAAGGTTTTCAATGCATTTCCTTTAACCAACGTGTAGCGAGACACCAACACCAGTGAAGCCAGATAGAACACACCCATCCCCATTTGAATAAAACCGCCGTAAAATCCAAGGACTAAATAAAGGGGCCACTGGATCCAGGGCGAAATGGGTCGGTGGTCATCCTGTGCTATGCTGATCCAGCGCTTTGGTCTGATCAGGAGAATCAAAAGAACGGCGACCATTAAGTAGCGGTAGATTATGACAAATGCTCCATTGCTGATTTGCACGGCTACTGCGACCCCAATGAAGGCTCCAAGGCAAGTAGCAATGATAGTAGTTTGCCCTTTTTTGAGGTCTAGCTTCCCATTTCGATAGAAACCAATCGTGCCTGCCACCCCTTGTGTCAGGACCCCGATCCGATTGGTGCCATTGGCAATGTTTGCCGGCAAACCCAAGTACTCTGTGAGGATGGATAGTGTGATGGCAGAACCGTTTCCTGCCAGGGTATTGATGCAGCCCGCCAGCAGTCCGGCCAAAATAATGATGGCATACTCGTACCAGAGGAGTTCCATTAGAGTGGTTGACAGAGTTCAGTCAAAATCCCTCCCATGTCTCGCGGATGGACGAAAAACGCAAGCTTGTTACGCGCGCCCAAGAAAGGGACATCGTGCAGCACATTCAATCCCCTTTGTACCATGCTGGTGTGTTGTGCATGGATGTCATCGACCTTGAACGCTACATGATGGACACCTTCCCCTCGGCGCTGAAGAAAAGCGTAAACAGGAGATTCGATGTCGGTAGGCTGCAGCAATTCGATTGTGCCTGTCGCATGTTTTAAGAAACGTACCAATACTCGTTGTGACCTTACCTCTTCGGAGTGTACCTCCTCAGCATCAAAAGTCTTGATAAATTTTTCCGTAGCGGCCTCCAGGTCATGTACTGCTATCCCAATATGATCAATGGGAAGTGACATGGTGCTCGAATGCTTGCATCTGATCAACCAGTGCCTGTACGCTGGACTTTGGCATCGCATTGTAAATGGATGCTCGAAATCCACCAACCGATCGGTGGCCTTTAATTCCGACGCAACCTGCCGAAGTTGCCCTTTCCACAAAATCTGCTTCAAGACTGGGGTCTTTGAGCACAAAAGTGGCGTTCATCAATGATCGATCCTCAGCCACTGTGACTCCCTCGAACAATGTGTTGCGATCTATTTCGTCGTAGATCACTTTGGCTTTTTCTTCGTTTCGAGCTTTTGCTCCCGCAAGGCCTCCGTTGGCTTTTAGCCAACGCAGATTGAGCATCGTGGCATAGATCGGAAAGACCGGAGGGGTATTGAATGCGGAGTTCTTTTCGATGTGCGTTTGGTAATTGAGCATGGTGGGAATCTGTCGCTCTATCTTACCCAGAAGACTTTTGCGAATGATCACCAATGTAGTACCGGCAGGTCCAAGGTTTTTCTGCGCTCCCGCATAGATTACCCCATATGGATCCGTATTTAGTGGACCGCTCATGATGTCCGATGACATATCGGCCACAATGGGGACATCCACCTGTGGGACTTCATGTAGCTGGGTGCCATAGATGGTGTTGTTGGACGTAATGTGAAAATAAGTGGATGCTGAGGGTACGGCATATGATTTTGGTATTGACGTATATCCATCTTCTTTTCCACTGGCCACCACATTTACTTTGCCAAATTGGCTCACTTCCTTAATGGCCTTTGTGGACCAAGTGCCGGTATCCAGATATGCGGCCTGCCCCTGCTCATCCAATAGATTCAGAGGGACCATGAAAAATTGAGTGCTCGCACCACCCGTCAGAAACAAGACTTCCATTTCATCGGAGATTCCAAGTAGTTCTCTGACGAGCGAAACCGCCTCATTATAGATTTCTTTGAAAGGGGCACTGCGATGAGACATTTCCAGGATGGACAATCCGCTGCCATTGAGATCTCGTACTCCTGCTGCGGCCTTCTCAAATACCTCTTGCGGAAGAATGGAAGGACCCGCACTGAAATTGTGCAATTTTTTCACTGTTTTACTTTATGGTGTGCATACGTTTTAAATCGGCGCTAAAGTAGAAAAGATGGCTGGTATCCATGCGGATATCCACCCATAAGTGTAGCATGATTACCGGCAATAATGCTCCCAATTAGTCTATATTTGCCCCCGCAAACTGCGAACTACCTGACTATGGTTATTGGAGTCCCTAAGGAAATCAAGCCCAGTGAAAACAGAGTTGCTCTAACCCCGGCAGGGGTCATTGAGTTGACCAAACGTGGCCACACAGTATACGTACAGTCTACGGCAGGAGAAGGCTCGAGTTTTTACGACGAGGACTACTCTAGAGCCGGCGCTCATCTGTTACCAGATATCGAGTCGGTGTATGGGCAATCAGAAATGATCATCAAGGTCAAGGAGCCGATCGAGCCTGAGTACAACTTGATTCGAGAAGATCAGCTGTTGTTTACCTATTTCCATTTTGCATCTCACCGACCGCTGACCGAGGCGATGATCCGAAGCCGCTCCGTGTGTCTTGCTTACGAGACGGTGGAGCTGACCAATCGATCCTTGCCGCTCCTGGTGCCCATGTCTGAGGTGGCCGGAAGAATGGCCGTACAGCAGGGAGCCAAATATTTGGAGAAACCGATGGGAGGGCGTGGAGTATTGTTGGGTGGT
>JAHQVP010000267.1 GCA_019634275.1 Saprospiraceae bacterium | reverse complement strand
GCGAATGCCCAATTCTCTTCCTGCTAACAATCCGATAAACACCCAAGTCGTGCTCATGGGCAGCTTACCTTCGAAAAGACCTAGGTAGTTGTACTTGAAAATGTACAGGATGATTCCATAAATGAGATCGACAAAAGTAGCCGCCCGAATATCTGCTGTATTCGTCTTTTCACGTACTACCTGCTGTACGGCTCCACCTCGTTGGTGGAAGATAAATGCCAGCAGACCCACAAGGATCAGAAGTGACACAATGAAACTAAGCACGCTCATGTCCTTACCTCCTTGCAAATAGATGTAGATGTTGGCCAAATCTTGAGTTAACCACTGAAACCAGAGAAATCCAGTGGTCAACCATTGGGCGACGATCCAGTATCGTCGACTGCTGGTCGTCAGAGGGTTGTCGATAAATCTCTTCTCTGTGAGCCGTGTGATGGCCAGGTAGATGATAAGAGCGGATGAAAATGCAATGACGTAGCCCATCATGGACTTCTGAATCATGCCTCCAAGTTTACTGGATGTGTCGAAGGTACTGCTCATCATGGCACCGAGTTCGCCCGGAATATCGCTTAAGGAAAAAAGGGTAAGGATCATGAAGGTGGTACTCACTGGGATCCCAATTCGTGTGATTAATAGGAGGACCAGGGGAGGTAAGAGATAGTACCATTGATAAATTTCTGGCATTGTAAATTTATCCAGACGTCCGTAGTCAATATCCTCTTGCAGATAACCATAAATTAGGGCTATCGACAAAATAGATGCGGCAAATCCCCAAAGGACGTACCATCGAACGTCTCGTTCGTTGGAAGTGAGAAAAGTACCTAGGGTCTGGATAACATCATTGCCAACTACTGAATATGCCGCCAGAAAGAATCCAAGCCACATGACCACGATCGAAAAGTCCATTTCTTCTACTTTGCAGCAAGATACTTTTTATAGGCTATGACGCAGCGGAAATGAGCAGAATGTGAGTGGGTGACGCTACGGGTCTTCTGAAATCAGGGACTTCGTTACCTCATTGAGGTACTCTACTTTTCCTTCAAAGTCTAAGGTCAGTTGGTCGCGAAGAATCTTCAGATGAGACAGCAAGTCATCGATTTCTTCGGGCAGTGTATTCTCGAGCAATTGTCGAAATCGTTTTGCAAAAGTTGGAGACTTACCATTGGTCGAAATGGCCACTTTAAGGTCTCCTCTGGTGACTATGGATCCCATATAGAAGTCGCACAGCGCAGGAGTGTCTGCCACATTGACGATCAAGCCCAGGGCCTTTGCCGCTGCATGAACTTGTTTGTTGAGTTCAGGTAGATTGGTTGCTGCTACGATCAGGTTCTTGCCCTCTAGATGGGCTACATCAAAAGGCGAGTGGATCAGCAATATAGGGGCACCCTCCGCAACCAGTGCTTTGATTTCGGGACGGATTTCCGGAGCGACTACGGTCAACCGTGCATTCGGACTGCTTTTCAAAATGAAGTGCAGTTTTTCCATGGCCACATAGCCTCCACCCACGATCAGAATTTCCAATCGATCAAGCCTGAGAAAGATGGGATACAGGGTATTGCTCAACGGGCCTGATTTTCAGCTAAGGAAGCAGCCAAGCTGGGATGCAATGTCACCACTTCGCCCAATACAATGATGCCAGGCGTGCCGATAGGATCGTGATTGAGTTGCTCCAGGATGGTATCTACCCGTCCGATCAGATGTCGCTGCTCGGGCAGGGTTGCATTCTCTACTATCATGATGGGCAGTTTTCCCCGGCCAGACTCCAGGAGCATCTCCACGATAAGCGGGAGTTTCTTGATCCCCATCAAAATTACGATGGTGGCAGAGGACTGCAAGGCGAGTCGGAGATCGGTTCCCAATTGCCCTTGTTTTGCAGTAGCCGTCACTACCCAAAAACTGTGTGCATGGTCTCGATGGGTAAGGGGGATGTTGAGGGAGGCAGGTGCAGCTTGTACGCTGGAGATCCCGGGTATGACGGATGTTTCAATGGCAAAAGAGTGCGCATAATCCAGTTCTTCATGGCCTCGACCGAAAATCATGGGATCTCCGCCTTTCAGTCGTACTACATGTCCTTTTTCAAAAGCTTTTTGGACCATCAACAACTTGATCTCTTCTTGAGGCAAGTAGGGCTGACCGGCACGCTTACCGACATAAATGATCTCGCATTCTGGCGCTGCAATGCGAAGGAGTGCAGGGTTAACCAGTGCATCGTAGAGGATCACCTGTGCTTTCTTAATGGCATTGGCTGCCTTTAAGGTGATCAGCTCAGGATCGCCTGGACCTGCACCAACGATTGAGACATGTGGTTTCATTTTCCTATGCTTTATAGTAATCTCGAATGACCAATTTTTCACTGCTCTTGCCAAGCGCAGATGCACGATCATCAATTACCGACTCTACAAACAGTCGCGCACCTTTGACGTACTGAAGGACTGCTGCATGGTTTGCAGGTTGATCACGAATGGTCAATACGCTCGATACAAAATCTCCTTCAAATGCAAAATTCTTTCCTTGGATAGCATGCTCGGCAAAGTCCTCCAGAATTTTAATCTGCGTGTTGCAGGCAACGTCGTGCGAGAGCAACCATCCTTTTGCTGCTATCACATGGGCTGTGTACGCATGATACCGCGCTTCGGGGTTTCTTTGCTCGGAAGTCGCCAGTTCCGCTTTTTCGATCTGTTCGATGGCATCTCCCAGGATAGCGCCCACCATATCATAAGCGACACCAGCACATTCGCCGACTCCAATTTCTTGCACATACTGACTGTTTTGCCCCCAGTCAAACAACTCGCTCTCTTTCAAGCCGTCAATGTCGGCCAAAGGTTTGAGCAAGTCATAGAAGTATGCTTTTCCTTGCCTCAAGACATAGAGAATGTAAGGTTCTTCGCCTTGGCGTGAGGCAGCAAAGTCCTCAAGTAAGGTCTCAACTACTGCAGGGATACGTTTGGTAGGTAGTTTTATGACTTTTTGTGCCATGTGCCCGACGCCCTTATGTAAGCCGCCGCCTAAGACTACCTGCATCGCTGGTATGACATAGGGACCCTTTTTGATCGAACTGCCGTGAAAGCCAATGGCAGCTGCCATGTGTTGCCCGCAACTGTTCATGCAACCACTGATCTTGATGTGGATGTCTCTTTCGCTTAGGAGGTCCGGATACTTTTGCGTGATGAGATCCTTAAGTTCAGTCGCGAGTCCGGTACTGTTTGTCACTCCAAGGGCACAGGTGTCTGTACCCGGGCAGGAGGTAACGTCAGCCGCAGAGAATATCCCGGCGTCGCCCAAGCCAATCCCACTAAGTTCCCGATGCAATGACGGCAGATCTTCAGCGTCGATAAATCGCAATAGGAGGTTCTGCTCAGCGGTAAAGCGGATGTCGTCAGCAGCATACTTTGCCACGATTGCGGCCAGCTTTTCGGCAACCTCGGGGCTCAGGTCCCCGAGATGGACTTTAACAAAAGCAGCATAGAATCCCTTCTGCTTTTGTTCGAAAACATTGGTCTCAAACCATTTGGCAAAAACGGGATCTTCCAAATCAACGGATTGAACATTTCGTTGTGGCCAGGTTTGCTCTGTTGCCGGTATGGGTATGATAGCGTTGGATACCCCTTCTAATTCGCGCTGCACCAATTCCTTAAATGCAGCCAATCCTAGTTTCTTGACCAAGAACTTCATGCGAGCCTTTTGTCGCTTCTGACGCTCACCATAGCGATCAAACACGCGGATGGCCGCTTCCGTAAAAGGGATGATCTCATCGGCAGGAAGAAACTCGTGTATGGTCAAAGCAGGGATCGATACGGCACCCAATCCTCCACCAACGACGATCTTGAATCCTCGTGTTGAGGTGCCATTGTTGCCCCTGATGCGAGGAATAAATCCGAAATCATGAAAGTACGTGTAGCCGGAGTCAGCATCCGAGGATGAGAAAGCAATCTTAATTTTTCGACCCATATCCTGGCAAATGGGATTTCTCAGAAAGAACGCGTAGAGCGCCTCCACATAGGGAGAAACATCAAATGGTTCGTTAGGATCGATGCCTGCTTCAGGACTGGCGGTAATGTTGCGAACGGTATTGCCACAGGCACCCATCGCATTCATGCCCACCTTTGCCAACTCCTCCCAAATATGGACGCTGTTCTCCAACTTAACGTAGTGCAACTGAATGTTTTGTCTCGTAGTAATGTGCAGATTGTTGTGACCGTAGGTGCGGGCAAGATGGGCCAGCGTCCGCAATTGAGCAATGGTGACCTTCCCATAGGGTATTTTGGTGCGAAACATCTGAACGCCGACCTGCCGCTGCCCATAGACTCCACGAGTCAATCGGTAATGCTGAAAGCGCTCTTCGTGCATCTGGCCGGTCTGGAAGAGATTTACCTTCGCGGACAATTCCTCAATGTCTTGGGCTAGTAGGTCGGGACGTATATCTGTTGTCTTCATAGTACTCATGGCATTATTTCAATATGTCCACAATAGGATAATTAGGAACTAATTGCTAAACGCAAAGGTAGGAATAGAAATTTCAATATTCAACAATTATATCGTATAATTACTTGATAAGCATGTGGTTACATATAAAAATTGGTAATTACATATGTATGTATGATCAGACGATCATATGTCTGATAGGGGTGATGCACCACGATATTCCATAGAGACTGAGACCAAGCTGGACATTTGATATCTTGAGCAGATGAGAGGGCCAAAGTCTGGGTTGTGCCAAATAGAATGGATATGCCTCTTTATGCTGTTTGGGCTCTTCTTTGCTTGCAGATCCGATCAACCGTCCTTTGGGAAGAACATAAGCAGTGACTCAGAGGACATCGCATCTGGAGAGAAGCTTTTTCTTGGTATTTGTTCTCCATGCCATAATTTCAAGACAGACGGTATTGGTCCCAATTTGTCGGGCCTCACCCGTGCCGTTGATAGCGATTGGATTGTCGATTTCATACGAGCTCCCCGCAAACTTATTCAAGCAAAAGACGAAAGAGCAATGCAGGTGTTTGGAGAGTATCAGACCTTCATGCCTGGTTTTGGCCATTTGGACGAAGCACAGATTAACCAGCTGGTTGCGTACATGCACACCTTTGCTGATGCTCCAGCCAAGGAGCAAAAGGACACTCGACCGCATGTTGAAACTCCCTACCCTGATACCGTCCCATATCATGGTGCTGTGCTGGATATCGTTGAATCTTGGACACTGCCTTCCAGTGCTGATCGTGCCCCTTTTGCTCGCCTAAATCAGATGACATGTGAAAAATCTCAAGGAAGGTTATTTGTGCATGACCTAAGAGGGACGATTTATGAGTTGAAAGCGGAAGGCGGGACAGCGACATACTTTGATGTGGCCAAAGCGCTTCCTGCCTTTGTGGACAGACCTGGCCAGGGAACCGGATTGGGTTCCTTCAGTTTTCATCCGCTCTTTGCCGAGAATGGACTGTTGTACACCACCCACTGTGAAAAACCGAGTGGAAAAGCTGATCAAAGAGTAACGCCGGATGCTCCGGCAGTCATAGACTACGTTCTACTTGAATGGACGACAGACGATCCATCAGCTTCGGAATTTCATGGGACATCCCGTGAGTTGCTCAGAATGGAGATGGTCACGGGCAAGCACGGAATGCAGGGACTTGCTTTTAATCCCACTGCCGTTCCACAGGATCCGGATTTTGGCATGTTGTATTTGGGTATAGGGGATGGCGGCTGCGTTGAAGATGGGTTTGCTCCCTTCAGCAATCATGAAGGCACCCGACTATGGAGTAGCATTCTTCGGATTGATCCCTTAGGATCGGATGCGGAGTCTGGTCATTACGGCATACCCAAAGACAATCCTTTTGTCAACGACCCCGACAAACGTGGCGAAATCTGGGCATATGGATTACGCAATCCCAACCAACTGCACTGGGACATCGAAGGAACACTTTATGCAACTGACATTGGATTGCGACAGGCAGAAGAAGTCAATTTGATCGAACCCGGTGCCTTTTACGGTTGGCCCATGCGTGAGGGACATTACTTGCTCGATTATGAGGGAAAACTGGGTGTAGTCTATTCACTGCCAGCGGATGATGATGACCTGAACATGGTCTATCCCGTCCTAGCCGTAGGGCATCCAGATCTTCGGGCCATCATAGGCGGGGGATTCTATTATGGAGATGCAATCCCATTGCTAACAGGCAAGTACTTGTTTGGAGATATACCGCGTGGAGACCTCATGTTTGCAGATCTTGGAAAAGGTCAATCCGCAAAAGCCGAAACGGAGCGATGGAAAATCAGGCAAAATGGAAACGTAGTGCCCATCGCGGATCTCGTCGGTTCCCGTCGAATCGATTTGAGATTTGGTTTTGATTGCCAGGGAGATCTCTATTTAATGAGCAAAGCCAATGCGACCATCTATCGGGTAGTCCAATCGGACCCCATTTAAACAGGTACCTTCGTTATCATTTTGGGTAAGGCCTAGCTAGGTACCAGATCGAAGAAAAGAGCGCGGGTAAGGACTGAGCTAGGTCACACTTCTGGTGCCGAGAGCAGGTGCAAATGGCACGCGATATCGTTTACTTGCCGGATAGGGCATAAGCACTCCTGGCAGCCGTGCAGACAGCATGTGATCGTTATGTCAAGCGAAGACAGGCCTACCCATCCAGAAGTGCTCGAAAAATGGCGTATGCCGCGTGGGTTCGATTATTGGCTTGTTTGATAACCAAGGATTGGTCACTCTGCAGCACATCCGCACTGACTACAACATTGCGACGAACAGGCAGGCAATGCATGAACTTAGCTTGATTGGTCAGGGCCATTTTTTGTGCGGTGACGGTCCAGTCTTCTTCTGGTAGGATGCGCTGGCCATAGTCAGTATATGACGACCAATTTTTCGCGTAGATAAAATCTGCTCCAGCGAAGGCCTCTTCCTGGTTATGTACCACATTGACACCCGCACAAATGGCCTCACTCAGATCGCCACCGGGTGGATTTACAATCGTGATGTCATGATTCATTGCTTTGCACCAAGACACAAAACTGTTGGCTACGGAATGGGGCAAGGCCTTCGGGTGTGGAGCCCAAGTGAGCACGATTTTCGGCCGATTTTTGGGCTTGTGCTCCTCGATGGTCAGCATGTCTGCAAGGCCTTGCAGTGGATGTCGGGTTGCCGATTCTAAATTAACAATCGGTACCTGTGCAAATTGAGTGAATGATGACATGATGGGCTCGCGATAATCTTCGTCTCTAGAATCTAGCTTAGGGAAGGCACGAATGGCCAGCAAGTCACAATACTGAGAGAGCACGGCAGCCGCTTCCTCAATATGC
>JAHQVP010000266.1 GCA_019634275.1 Saprospiraceae bacterium | reverse complement strand
TGATCAGCAGCTGTCGTCCGAGTAGTCAGGCAGCGGCCCCTTCTGCGATCGCCCATCTGCTTTCTGACGATCAACTTGCCGACTACGAGCAGAATGTGGACCATGCCGCTCTGATCACCAACATGGATGAGGGATGGTTTGAACGGGGACGTAAGCTCTATCGGACCGCCTGCTTCAACTGTCATGGAGATCCAAACCAACAGGGGTCGATGCCACAAGCACATCGCTTCTGGCAAGACAGTTTTCGGCTGGGATCCGATCCCTACAGCATGTATCAAACCATTACCCGGGGCGCCGGTGCCATGCCGGCACAAGTGCATCTCGTGCCCCGCGAAAAGTATGACGTCATTCGATACGTCCGAGAGGTCTATCTGCCCGGAGACTCTCTCGCAAAAAGTGTCAGCCCCGCATACATTGCCGCCTTACCCATCGGAGATACCCTGGGACCGGCGGCGGGATCCTGGCAACCCTGGCGCGATGCCGACTATGGCAATTTCCTCATGTATACTTATGAGATTGCCGATTCGACGGCTCCCCGCAAAGTGATTTCGGGAGGTCGGGCACCACTAGCCAATGAAGACTATGGCGACGTCAATTTTGCTTACAAAGGCATCGCCATGCGGCTTGATGAAGGTCCAGGAGGCGTATCGGACGGTACGGCATTTGCGGTTTTTGATCAAGATCTGCTGCGTCTTGCGGGATTTTGGACCGGCAACGGATTTATCGATTGGGACGGCATTTTACTCAATGATCGACACAACATTTATCCGCGGACAGCCGGACACCTCCATGCCAGCAGTCCCGTTGCTCCTGGCTGGGCAGATCCCACTTCAGGAACCTGGGAGGATCCCCGCTTTACCGCTGTAGATGGACGTCAGTTTGGACCGCTTCCCCAATCGTGGGCGCGCTACAAGGGACTTCATTATGCGGAAGGGATCTCCGTAATTCACTATGCCGTAGGAGCAGCACAGGTATTTGAAAAGTACTCCCTGCTGCAGCATGATCCGCCGGTATTTATGCGACAGGTGCAAATCAAAAATGTACGTAATCCACTGACGATGCGCCTGTGGTCTTCGGCTGTGCCGACCCAAATAAAGGGCGCTGATGTCCGCCTCCAGGCCAGGCAAGACCAATGGGAGGTCACCATTGCTCCGGGCGCTGACATTCGACTGGACATTGTCTGCTCACCCAGCGCAGAAGCCATATCCTCCTGGGTGGACAGCAAGGGCAAGGAGGAAGATCTGTCCAACCGCGATGCCGGTGACGCGCACTATCCAGAGCGACTGACGAGTAATCTGGTCCCCGGAAACGAAGAGGATCCCTATGCCGTTGATGTGATAAGTCTCCCCTTGACTTCCCCCTGGCTCGCACAATTCAGAGCCAGTGGTATCGATTTTTTAAAAGATCCCGACGAAGCAGTCGTGTGTACCGTAGATGGTGACGTCTTTATTGTCTCCGGCATTACCCAACACCAGGGAGTTTTGACCTGGCAACGCATCGCTTCTGGCCTCTTCCAACCACTCGGCATCAAAGTGATCGACGAACAAATCTATGTGTCTTGTCGCGACCAGATTGTGAGGCTGCACGACCAGAATGGAGACCGGGAAACTGATTATTACGAGTGCTTTAATGGGGATCATCAGGTCACTGAACACTTTCATGAATTTGCCATGGGATTGCAGGTGGATGAAGCTGGCAATCTCTACTATGCCAAGAGCGGCAGGCATGCCCGAAGGTCGCTCGTTCCACAACATGGCACCCTAATTAAGGTTTCCCCAGACGGCAAGACGTCCGAGATTCTGGCCTCTGGATTTCGCGCGGCCAATGGCGTGTGCATTAATGAGGATGGATCCTTTTTTGTCACCGATCAGGAAGGCTATTGGCTGCCGATGAATCGAATCAATCGGGTTCTGCCGGGCGAAGGAAAATTTTACGGTAACATGTGGGGGTTTAATCCTCCTAAAGACTCCAGTGACGAAGCTATGGAACGCCCTCTGCTCTGGGTAGATTCCCGTTACGATCGCTCTCCCGCGGAGTTGGTGTGGGCAAAGTCACAAAAATGGGGCCCCTTAAGTGGAGGACTCTTGAGTCTCTCTTATGGCTATGGAAAAATTTATCACGTGATGCCCGACCACAGTGGAAGCATCGAGCAGGGGTCATTGGTCGAATTGCCCATCAAACAGTTTCCGACGGGCATCATGCGCGGCCGATTTCATCCAGAAGATGGTCAGCTCTATGCGTGCGGCATGATGGCCTGGGCGACCTCTCAGGTGATGCAAGCGGGAGGCATCTATCGCATCCGACATACCGGTGCTGACCTGAACTTGCCCGTGGAGTGTCATTATCTCCCGGATCGTATCCGCCTTGTCTTCTCTTCTGCGGTGCATCCCAGTACCACCAGAGATCAATTTGAAGTCAACACCTGGCAGCTGAAGCGCAGCAAGCGCTATGGCTCGAAAAGGCATGACACCAAACAGCTTTCTATTGCTTCAATCGAATGGAATGCGGATAGAAAATCCGTAGATCTGCTCATTCCCAATCTTATTCCCTCTTGGATCGTAGAAATCAAGTATGATTTAAACGATGCTAAAAACAATTCTTTTTCCGGAGCCATTCAGGGTTCGATTTTTTCACTCGATGGAAAAGAACTGGAGTCTATTTGACTTTGGTTTTGATTTCAAGTGACATCCGACTTCTGCATTCGCGGGGTTGGGAATGTTCTCTGATGGAAAGTAAATACCAACATTCCATAGCGTACCAGAAAGATGAGTAGGCACGTTATCCTGCTAATAATCAGTTGCAAACCCTGTTATGAGATTTCCATTCATTTGTTCGATTTTTCTATTCATAGGCACAGGATTACGAGCACAAACGGCATCTAGCACTAGATCATTGCTGGATCCGTCTCATCCGGGAATACTCTTCTTGCTCGAAGAAAAATCTCCAGGAAGTCCATTTGATGCCTACTATGTATATGTCCCAAAATCAAGCAAGGAGCGCCAGAAAAAGTACCCAGTTCTGATATTCCTACACGGTGGTAGTCTTGTGGGCGGTGACGCAACTCGCGTGCTTGACCACGATCTTCCCAAAGCCATCCTGGAAAGTTCACGGATGGAATCCGAACTTGATGTGTTGCTCCGAGATTCCTTTGTAGTCGTTATCCCACACCTGAGCAACGGCGAGTTTTACTATGGAGCAGATGCGATCCGATCTTTGGTTGACCAGATGGCTCTGGAAGAAAATGTGAACCCCAATAGGGTGTATCTTACCGGCTTAAGCCGAGGGGGGTATGGTACCTGGGGGTTGGCATCCCGCATGGCGGATTTCTTTGCAGCTATTGCTCCCATCTGTGGCGGTGCGGGAGGAATCACGGACTACGGGCATCTAGAAAGTCTCCCCATTTGGGTGACGCATAACACCCCTGATCGAATAGTTCCCTATGAAGCCTCGGATCGCATTGTTCGACGTCTGGAATCCAAGCATGGAATGACATTCCACAAAACCACGTCCATAGAGGAGTCTCGTTTTGAAGAGTTTGACCTAATCTTTACAAGCAACAGCAGGGTAAGTCATGATGCATGGACAGAAATGCATTCCAGTCCAAATTTCTTTAAGTGGCTGCTGAGGTTCTAGCGAATGGCCTTCCCTATGCTTCCAGATCAACTTGCATATACGTCAATGCCCATTCCTGCATAAAGGAGACTTTGGTCGGCACCATTCTATAAACGATCAACTCCGGATTGTCAATGCTCCCGAGATAATGCTCGAGAAGTCGGTTTTTCTTCCAAAAGAATTCCAAGAGGGCGCGATCGGTCACCACCTCGGCACGTGCCTCGATACGAACCTGATTGTGCTGAGCATCCAGATAGCATAGTTCAACACAAGGATTGATTTCGATCTGCTTCGTCTTGGCGTATGATCTTAGATTGGCCACGTACGTCGTGAAACCATCAATATGCACAGGCGAGACCGGACGCACTCGGGCATGTATCCCATCGACTGTGGCCAAGACGGGAAAACGGTCTTCTTGTACAACTTGTAGTGCGACAGCAAGCACTTCTTCAGGCAAAATTTTCTTAGGCGCGGGTTTCGGCATGATCCGTGATTGTTGGGAATAAATATAGACTTTTGCCCTTGCCATGCGCGCATCACTTATTGTACTCTTTCTTTTCGGCATCATCATCACCTGCTTCCTGATCTGGGGCGAATGGTTCGATACGATGTTTACGCAAGAAGGCACCGTGGCCTTTCTGGAGCAGTACGGAGCCTGGGCAGGATTTGCCGCTGTTGGCCTGCTCATGGCCGATTTGTTCCTACCGTTGCCAGGGACCATCATCATGTCTGCCACAGGCTACTTTTATGGTGCTTTTTGGGGAGGCGTTATTGCTTCTTTCGGGAGTTTTCTAAGCGGATTGCTCGCGTACGGACTCTGCCGCGGTGCTGGAGAGAAGGCAGCACGTCGCCTGCTCGGTGGCAAAGACTTTGCCAGGGGCAAAAGGCTCTTTTCTGAGCGAGGAGGATGGATTGTGGTGGTATCTCGATGGCTGCCCATGGTGCCAGAAATCGTGGCCTGCATGGCAGGACTAAACCGCATGCCTTTCCCTTCTTTTTGTCTGGCCCTGGCCTGTGGCTCCATCCCCTTGGGCTTTACTTTTGCAGCCATCGGAGCGATGGGAGGAGCGCATCCCATCCTGGCCGTCTCGCTCAGTGCGCTCATCCCCATTCCCTTATGGCTGATGGCCAGCAAATTATTGCATAGTGGCATGGAAGCATGAGGCGCAAAGCCCATTTTTCTAGAACGCACTAAAGTTCTTAATCCTGGGAACGGCCATCGAATGCTCGATCACCAGCTTTAACTTAGAGGTAGTGATGTGCTCCACCTCTTGAATCCTCTTATGACCGATGCAGGTACCTCGAGCGATTTCTTGCCATTGCCCTTCCCATTGGGCATGTACGGCATATGCACGTACGCGTTCTCCCGCTGAGATCTCTTCCTGAAGGACAATGTCTCGTACAAGAGTCGGTTGTTTTAGATCCAGGAACAGTTCCTCCCCAACACCCTGCGTCGACGCTAAAGGAGTTCCAAATCGACGATCAATTTCCGCGCCCCATTCCTTAAGTCGTTGGACGTCGGGAGCAGGCAGAAGGCCTTCCGGATCAGGGGTCAGGCCGACGATCAAGGTAGAATTGCGTCCGACTGATCCCAGGTACATGTCCATCAAATGGTCAAGGGGAAAGATATGATCCTCATCATCGGGCTCCCAAAACCATTCGTGCCGACCATTAAAACCCCGCAGCGGGGCGTCTGACATCGCAGGCATCCAGTAGGGTCCAGCGGGGTCACCGTGTTTCAGCAAGGTCAGATGATCCGGTTTGGTATCTCCACTGTGGGAATAGGGCGTAGGAAAAGTGGCCCAACAGGGATAGGGCACGGTGCCTGATTCGGAACCGCCCCAGCGGGCCTCGGCCAGTTGGTTGTTGTGATAAAACAAACAATTGGGTTGAAGCTTTTTTACAATCGGAAGAACATCAGGAGCACCCAAAGCAGGATGGCTCGCCCCACCATCAAACCAGATTTCAAACAACTCGCCATAATTTGTACAAATTTCGGTCACCATACCTTCGACCATCTGATTGTAGTACGCTTGTCGCTTCTTGCGAAAGTCCCCCTCTCCATTCACGACGAAGTCATGAACCCCAAAAAACGAGTTCCATCGAATGCCCAGGTAGATGCCGGGCTTGATGCCATACTTTCTACAAGAATGGACAAAGTCGCGCACCACATCACCCTTCCCATCTTGCCATTGCAAGGATTTTACGGAGTAGGGATTCACTTCCGACGGGTAGAGGGCAAATCCCGTCTCATGCGTGGCCGTCAAAATGGCAAACTTAAATCCGGCATCTTTCACTGCACGGATCCATTGATCGGTGTCGAGACGAGGTGGATTAAACATCTGATGGTTTGAAATCGGATTGGTTCGGTTGCCGTCCACTCCCCCTTGTCGATACGGCTTTTGGTCAAAGACGTGCAGGTCATAGTGAAAAACCGCTCCCAGTTCCGCTTCTTGCCAAGCCAGCTGAGCCGCAGTGGGTTTGGGCCTTTCGATTTTGCCCGCCTGTGCCAGTTGGTCACGCAAAAAAGCAGCAATGCGTTTGCCTAGCCTGGCATAGCCTTCTACCGTATAGTGCACATCATCCCTTCCCTTGCCCCACTCCTGGTGAATCGCCTTGGATGCCGCATAGATGTCATGGACCAATACATTCTGTTTCTTCATGACCTCTTGGGCCGCTTCGTTGTAGCGGATGGCATCCTCAAGGTGCCGCCCGGCTTCTTCTTCCGGAACATAGGAGGTGGTGACAAAAACCAGCTGGGCATCGGACGTCTTCAAAATCGACACAATGGAATCAAGCTGTGCAGCGTACTGCTCCACCGAATAGGTGATTGTGCCCCGAACCTTATCCCGATTGCCCTGCACCGCGGAATCGGGATGGCGATAGCATAAATCCCACAGGCCCCAGTTAAACTGAATGATGTCCCAGTCCCCATCCTCGATCCAATCGGCAATATTCTTTAAGCCCGTGCCCGTATGCTGTGCATTGCCCGGATTGTGGCTTACTTCGGCCAAGGTCGCCAGCTCTTCCTGAACAAAAGGCATGTATCCAAGCGAGATCGAATCGCCAATGATCAGTATCTCTGGTTTTGATCGCAAGGAATGGCCAGCCGTCATAAAAAAGCACATGACCAGCAGGACTACTATCTTGACCAGAACGGTTACGCGATTTGACTTATGTGGCTCCATCATCGATAGGGTTAGAGTGGCACGATGTTAAGGAGATCCACCTATGGTGGAGAAATCCTAGCAGTCGATACCGCTGCCGCGCCAAGGTATCACTCTTACGACACAGTCACCCCATTGCTAAAAATCAATCCTACTCAGAGACCCAACATCGAAAGACCGAGGTACCCACCTCGGCAAATCTCTTTTCGGTGTATAGAAGCACGGGCACCCGCTTACCTGCCTTGATTCCCGTGGTATGTCCAGAGCTGAGGAACTCCTGAATTTGATCGATGGTCCTGGTGCTCGTGAGGCTCAATCGAGTCTTGGCGGGTCGGATCAGGATCACTTCATCGGATCGATATACCCTCACCTTATTCGTGGCTTTCCACACATCTCCCTCACTGCGGACAAAGCCCATTTTTTCCATGTTTCTGCTGCCATTGGACTTAAACTGGCAAACCTCGCTGGTGGCCTCAAATTTGATCTCGGGCGTGCTTTGGCCATGCAGGGCAGACGCTGAGAGTAGCAGCAGCCATCCAAGAATTGGAGTGAGTATATACGATGTCATCTTCAGGATTTTGCCGAAAGGTCGGACAATTGGAGGCCCCGCACCTCACCCCTTTGGGTGAGATTTTGCGAAAGTCATGGGCGTCTCTCGCCTCCATAGCATCAATTAGAAGAGGATCCCTTGATAAGACGCAGGGCATATTCCAACTTGGCATTCCGGCCATGCATGTAATCGCCCCTGGTCTGTGGTAGCGGATGATCCGGAAGGATGCCCCTCCCCTTTGCCACGGGATCCACATTCATCTGGAAATGCACGATGGGAATGTCGATGCGAATACCCGTATGAGGCAATTTCACCGTCTCGTTGAAGCTGCTCACATTGCCCTCATACGCCCCGCCGGTTTCAGCTCCGATAAAAACGCCCCGCCGACTCATGCGCACCATGCTTGCAAATTCGGCTCCTCCCGAAAAGGTAAGGCCGCTCGTCAAGACGTATACCTTGCCGGTATAGACGTGATTCGGATCTGGAGATGAGTATCCCAATGTGGAATAATAGTCGCTGTAGAGGGTAAAATCACCTCGCTCTGCCAAGGTGCCCTTCGGCATCCAGCGATCCAAACGAATGCTATTGTATTTCTTGCGTTTTTGATAGGGTTTGGGCATCATGGTCACCCTGCGATACTTGCGAAGCCGTTCGGAAGAAAGGTAGCTGAAGAGTAAGTTTTCATTTCCCTCCTCGCCCCCGGTATTGGCCTGGATATCAACAATGAGGTGCCTGATGTGCAGTGAGTCAATGGTGCGAAAGTGACGACGGTAAAAGGCCTCGTAATCGATTTCCCCCTTGCTAAAGTCCGGTACACTTAAATAGGCGATGGAATCCTCGAGGATTTTGAAGCCAAATGAATTGTAATTAAAAGATCGGCCCGCGAATTTGGCGTTTCGGGACTTAAAGGCTGTAAATTTTACCGCTGGAATCTTGAGGTCTTGCTCTACGCCGGTGTCGTACGCATCCACCCGTATTCTAAATTCTTCCTTTTTGCCGTACACCAATCGATAAAGCAGGGAGAGGCTGAGTCCGCCCATCCATTCGAAGCGGGAGGTTTCGTTAAAACCATCCGTTGCAATTAAAGGGGCCAGCTTTTCGAAGACGGTCTCCATGGATTCCCCATTGATGGAGAGGATCCGCGCCCCCTTCGACAAGCCGGGATCGGCTTCGCCAAAATGCTGCGTGACGATCCAGTTTCCATCGAGGTATCGAAGAGCCAGGGGAAAGAACGACCTGGATAACCCAATCTTGGTTTTCATCAACTTAGGCAACTCCACCGACCCATGGCCCTCGTTCATGAGGGCAACCAGCCTTCGCACCACGGCATAAAATTCCAGCTTGGTGGCACCGCTGGTGATGCGATTCCTAAGCTCGCGAACCTGCGTGTCTACTGTGGCCGTATCGAGATAGTGATAGTAGCCCTGATGTTGTGTCTTTAATTCCTGAACAGCATAATCAAAGTCGGCGAGCAGTCGATCCGTTTTACTCCTCTTTTGAGCCAAGCAACAGAACAATTGCAAACACAGCAGCATGCATAACCCATATCTCATGTAGCCTCTCTTTCGGAAGGCTAATGTACACAGTCGACATTACGTCGCGCCGGTTTACCCCGTATTAATCAATGTTGAGTTGCCAGGATACGCCAAACTGATCTTCAACAAAAGCAAATCTTTTGCTCCAACTATACTGATCCAATGGCATCAAGACATTTCCATCCCGGGACAAGCCCTCATAGATCCGCTCGATTTCCTCATCTGTTTCGCAAGTGACCCAATTGGAAACTCCCGGTGTGAAGGTCCATGCATGCTTTATGTAACTGTCACTGCAGGCAAAGGGACTTCCATTCAGTTCGAAGGTGGCCATCAAAATACTTCCCTCCGGTGCGGGCCCATCATTCCCATATCGTCGCACGTTCGTTACGCGGGAATTTTCGAATAGGTCCACGTAATAAAGCATGGCTTCTTCCGCATTGTTTTCCTGAAAAGTAAGGAAGGTGGTAATCTGCCCCTTGGCAGCCTGCCCCTCTCTCAGTTCATGAAGCTCTATTTGCAAGGCCTCCAAATCCATCCTCTGGTCATGGTCTCCGTTACTACTTAAGCCACTCCAGGCGAGACAAGCTCCCATCAATAGGGAAAGTATGCTGACTGCTTTGTTCATGTTGCTACAGCATTTCGACCAGTTGAATATTGTTGCCGCAGGTATCGTTAAACACCGCAATTTTCACAGTGCCCATTTCCGTGGGTTTGACACTAAACTCCACCTCCTGCCGGGTCAGGCGATCGTATTCTTCCTCTACGTTGGTGACATCAAATTGCGTGTATGGAATTCCTGCTTCCATCAGGGCATCCTGATACACCCTGGAAGGTTCGAAATGCAGCGGTGCGGGCTCCAGCAACAATTCAGGGCCATCCTGCCATTCTGCAGACACCAGGGTCAACCACCGGTTGCCCCCCTCAAGCGGTATGTCTCGCTTCTTGATAAAACCCAATACCTCGGTATAGAACTTTAAGGCTTTCTCCTGGTCTCTCACCGGAATGCTGATTGCCGTCACTTTCATTTTTGCTCCTTTTCGTCTCCTTCAAAGGTTACAATTCCAGGTCACTATCCCTTCTCGAAAATTGCTCTTTTTGAAATTCACCCGGGGACTTACCCGTCTTAGCCTTAAACAGGGTGCTGAAAGAACTCACACTTTCAAATCCCACCGTAAAGCAGGCCTCTTTCACCGTATGCCCCAAGATTAGTTGTTCCTTTGCCTTCTCGATTCTTTTATCGGTTAAATATTGTTTGGGCGTCAGGCCATAGTATCGTTTAAAGAGTCTCAACAAATGGAACTTCGAGGTAAGTCGATGATGGGACAGTAAATCCAAATTGAGGTCCTGATCATAATGCACATCAATAAAATTGCGGGTCGCGATCACCGTCTCCAAATGCTTGTCATTGGCGTAGCAAAGATCTCTGATGCGGCTTATTTCGCTCTCATAAAATGTCATCACGCTAAGGTTTTACGATCTGGCCATCCTTTCCTCGGTGCCCATTCTCTTATTTCTCCTGACGTAAAATCTTCTCCATCTTACGTCCCCTTGCCAATTCATCAATGAGTTTTTCCATGCGTCTGCACTGTTTGTAGACCTCAAATTCATCCTCGATTTCTTCAATTCGATAGCCGCATACCACGCCCTTGATCAAGTGTGCATTGGGATGAATTTTCGCTCGTTCGAAAAACGTCGCAAAAGTGGCTTTGTCATCAATCAATGCCTGCAACGCATCCTGATCGAATCCTGTAAACCATTCAATGACCTGATTCAATTCTTCTTTGGTTCTGCCGTTCTTCTCCAGTCGGTTGAGGTAATGGGGATAGATGGAGGCAAAGATCAAATTAGCAACCTGATCGTTTTTCTCAGTAGTGACTTTCACTTGTGCTTGATTTTAAAAATTAGTTGATGCTGATGCCAGTGCGCATATGGCGTTGATGACATCAAACGTAGATCGCAATTGCGCATCTACACGATGCCGGAGTCCAGTGACTAGAAAAGGGAGACCACACCTCATGCCTCAAAAGATAACAAAAGCAGTTGTTGCCTACCAAACTCCACAGAAGCCCATACGCTCCGCTCCCTCTATCTCTGACTGCCTCGGACTAGAAATCCACGCCACCCGTCAAGCGGTTGGTGTAAAAGCGCAATACATGATCGCATCAAAACACCACATTAAAAACGATTTGATGCACCACCCACATTCCAAGAATATGCAGATAGGGCTTAGAACTTTTCCCCTTTGTCCGATCCAGTCCTATTAATCCAACCAATATCAGATAGATCACTCCATATTGGATATTCTGCGTTACCTCTTCTGACCATCCCAGGACCAATGGCCCGATTCGCCCTATCGTAGGTCCAAGGAATACGATTGCCGTACCGATCATATACCGCATATGCTTGGAGGCGTTTCTGCGGTAGTAAATGGCCAACGTGTAGCAAAGGGTCAATAGGAGGCTGTCCGACAAGGGGAAGAACAAAAACATCGCATTGCCCGAATCCACCATTCTGATCATCTGTGGAATAAAAGACAAAATCAAGAGGGGAAATACGAAATAGGATATTTTTCCGATCCTCCTATGCCAGTGCATGTTCCTCTTTTTGATGAGTATCGGTTGTACTATCAGCATCAATATCCAAGTGGATGCCACCAGTGCATGTAGATGGATGTCAATCGACATGCCTCCTTCGAAGTTTGGAAATTGACCGAAATAAGTCTTGAAGAAAGCCAAGATGGTTAATGGTATCAACAACATCAAAACATATCCCAGGTTACGATAGGCTTTCTCCATAGTTTTTGGTTCGGTTTAATGGTCTTTTATTACTGCAATATGCGTTATGATCTTTGATGCAATGGGCGATACAGATCTATTTTTGTCACCATTTTTTCAATCCCTTTCGTTGGCCTGATTTATCATGTGGCTTATGATTTTCCATTGATCACCTGCTCTTTGATAAACCCTTAGATGGTGAATATGCCTATCCTTCATCAAACTTCCGTCACTCCACTTCTGACCGGTTCTGATGTTGGTCGACCGCAGAAGGGCAATTTGGCTGGATAGAAACTCAACATCTTCATTCTCGTAATGATCCCTTCCCTCCATGACAAAGTCCATTGCGAATATTTCTTTTAACAATTGACGCAGTTCATCTTTGGTCCGTACCCGATCACCGAATGCATTGGTCCAATCGGTGTCATCCGCATAATCGCTTATGGCAAGTTCGACATCTTTAGAATCCCATCCAGCATTCCAATTGTCAATCGATGCTAGAATTTTAGTGGATTCGGCACTCTGGTCTAGCTGCCCAGGCTGCTGCTCC
>JAHQVP010000265.1 GCA_019634275.1 Saprospiraceae bacterium | reverse complement strand
CCTTATATGATTAAGGGACGCACATTCCCGATTGTACCAAACGACCTAGATATTCGTGATGAAGTCGGTGCATGGCAAGTCGACAAGTACGCGGCAGTATCTTTCGTGGAGTCCAGTTTCAATGAAACGACGGGCGAGCTCGAATTTAAAGCTGCTGAATTTGATCCTAAATGTGGCATCAGCGTGCATGTAGACGCATGGAAGCTTGATGGCGGCCAGTGTGCTCAGCAATATAAGGTCAACGTCGAAATCAAGCAGAGCTGTTATGGAACTCCTGGATTATATACGCGAGGGGCCATAGGCGACATTGAGGACTTTGAAGGCACGTTCCATCCTAAGTTTTGGGAGTATAGCCGTTCCGATAGCGATTTCAATATTGTATGGAACAATGATGAGGGAGCTCCAAGACGCCGAGTATGGGCTGCTGATGGTCGCCTGTTCCAGGGGTTGAAAGACATCAATGAAGCAGAATCTGTGCGCCTACAGCCTGGTACTCAGATGTGTGCCACCATACCGCAGACTGGTATTATTGTACTTGATGTCATGCAGCCTACCGCTGGTCAAGGTGGATACACCATCAATGGAGGAAGCAAGATTGAATTTACCAATGGAGAAAACACTATCGAAGTAGAGGCTTGTGATGAAATTTGCATTCTGTGCCGTGGTACCGACGAGAATGGTATCACTATTAGAGACTTTGTCTACTCTGAAGCTGATGTGACTGACGGTCCTCTTGAGGCACTAGATGCTGACGGATACTGGAAGTGCGAGTTCTGGGTTGTAGACCTGGATACGCTGCCACCAACAGTAGAGTGCAAACTCGATTACGCTAACGAAGATTTCGTTGACGAAGAAAACAGCTTGGTATATGTACCAACTTCTTCTCACGATTGTGCAGCGCACACATACATTCCACCAGTAAAGGTAGTTGACGATTGGTCTGGTGTGAAAATTGTGAAAGCCATCATCCCTGGTATCAATACCATCGTGATGGAGCGTGGAGACGAGCCCAATTGCTGGGTTTCCCATAAGCAGATTAAGATTCCCCACGGTGACATAGAGACTCCGATCTACTATGAAGCATTTGATAGCTGCCATAGAATTGGTCGCGATACGTGCTACATGAAAGTGAAGGATTTGACTAGACCGGTTCCAGTCTGTGATAAAGGTGTGATTGTTGGATTGAGTGGTAAGAAGGTTTGGGTGGATGCCGAGACTTTTGATGAAGGAAGCTGGGACAATTGTGGTATTGCACTGAAATTGGCTCGTCGTACAGACTGGTATGAGCATTGCATCGATCTTTGTGACGATGTGACTGCTACCTGCTGGAATGAGCACTACGACACGATCTACTGTGCCAATCTTGAAGAAGACAAGCACATTGATCCTGTGGAAGCACACTATTACAAAACAATGAAGTGGCTGAAAGAAGATGGTCGTCCATGTACGGATCTGATCTGGAATGCCTGGAAGTATGACCTGTGCAAGTATGCAACCCTACACTGTGTTGATCACAAATACGATGTAGACGAGCACTACTTCCGCAAATTGGCGAAAGAAGTGACTTGCCCAGATCCTGTTTTTGAGAACGAACTCGGAACCGGTAATGGTGGTCGATTCGGAGCCGATGATGAGGATGCAGCATTCGATCTCTTTGGAGACATCGGAGGTGGGTGGAGCGATGCCGTTCCATTTGACTGCGAAGATGCTTGTAAGAACGTAACGGTTGAGTTGCTCGTAGTTGACTACTGGTGCAACTGGGCCAAGTGCTGGGAGAATGTTTGGGTAGAAGACAAGACTCCAGTTACCGTTAAGCATGACGTAGAAGATCTAGAGATCACTTGCGGTGCATACAAGGAGAAGAAGTATGACTTCCCACACAGCGATCATCCCGTAAGCATTCAGCACATTGTTGATCTTGCTAAAGATGGTGATCAGTATGCATTGAGCCACTTGGATTCACTGTTTGGTGGATATGAGAAAGTATGGGTTGACGAGTATGGCAACACGCCTGCACGCAAGAAAGGTCTGTACTGGGATCAAGAATGTGAATGTGATGAATTTACAGAAAAGAAGAAGGTTTATGACGAGCACCTGGGTTATGTCTGGGAGACCGTAGCCTATGATTCTTGCTGGGTTGAGCACGACAGCATCACTCCATATTGGGGACAGGTAGTTGTCAACTGTGCTGCGTACTGTGATCAGGAAGTATGGTGTGATTTTGACCACTGTGGTCAGGGATACATCTTCCGTAAGTGGAAATTTGTTCCAGGATGTACCTACGATGACAAACAAAGTCATCCGCTGGATACCATCACGCGTAAGCAAGTGATCTGGGTTGGAAACAACTGTGAGCTGGATAAAGGCATGTTCTACAAGCCTGATGATACCATGGTAGTTGCATGTGGCATCGAGTACGATGACGCTGGTAATGCCACTGGTGCATTGGATCCTGAAGTACTGGGAGCTCCTGAATACATGTTTGATGATGACTGCCGTATCGTGGGCATCACGCACTCTGACAAAGTATTTAAGATTGTTGGTGGTGATGAAGCATGTTACAAAATCGTGCGTTCATGGCACTTCATGGACTGGTGCTACTTGGGTGGAAAGCCTGAGAACGATCAGTTCTGGTGGTTAAATCCTGAATACGAAGGCCGTAAGTTGCACTGGGAGCAGAAGATCATCGTTCGCGATACGACTCCTCCAGTTTGCACCTTTGCAGAAGAACTCGATGTGGTAGACGCACCTGGTTGCTACTACACATTGGATCAGGACGTAATGGTGAGTGATGCTTGTGGCGTATTAAACTATTACTGGGAGTTGCATTCGATCAAAGGATCGGAGAAGACTTTGATCGAAGATGGAGAAGGCGAGTTTGAAGAAGGCGATACCAGCATGTTTAACATCACGGTAGCGGACCTCGGTACCGGTGACTACAAACTGAAAGTACGTGTTCGCGACGAGTGCCAGAATGAGCACTATTGTGAAGATGATTTCGAAGTCATTGCTGGTAAGAAGCCTGCTGCGATTTGCATCACTTCTTTGACGGCTGAATTGACTCCATGGGACATCGATCAAGATGGTACTATTGACTCCGCTAAGGCAACGATCTGGGCGGCTGAGTTTAACTCAAGCAGTGAGCCAGCATGTGGTTCAACTGGTAGCCTTGAGTACCGCATCGAGATCATCGATGGAGTAGATGATGATACGTTCGAAGAAGACAGCACCTCACTGAGCGTAAGCTGTGAGCACGTTGGAAATCTCATGATTCGTCTGTGGGTAATCGACCCATCTGGATCGTTTGACTTCTGTGATGTCATCCTCGTTGTCCAGAATAACATGGGCGGATGTGGAGACAACTCACGTGCCAATAATACTATTGTAGGATCCATTGCCAACGAACTCAACGAGAGTGTAGAGCAAGTAGAAGTACGTGCTGAGTTGGAGAATGGACAAGTACTGAATTATTTGACAACTGCTTCTGGTGCATATGCATTTGCTGCTGCACTCGGACTGGACGTCAAAGTAACACCAGTCAAAGATGTGGCCGACCTCAACGGCATCACTACGCTTGACCTGGTGAAGATTCAGAAGCACATTCTTGCAAAAGAAGAGCTGACCAGCATGTACAGAAAAGTTGCGGCAGATGCCAATGCTGACGGTAAGATCAATACTGTCGACCTGATACAATTGCGTAAGCTGATTCTTGGTAAAGAAGATAAATTGCCAGAAAATACCTCCTGGAGGTTCTTTGACGCTGAAGAGAGCAAAGAGCAGTACAGCATCAATGCCATTGACGGTCTGATGCAACTCAACTGGGTAGGTGTTAAGATTGGTGACGTCAACTTGGATAGTGATCCTAGTCGTTCTGCTGGAAGAAGCAGCAACAACATGGTCATGAGCCTCGAGGACGAAATCATGACGGCAGGCAATCAGTATAAAGTAGCATTTAGAGCAGGAGCGTTTAACGACATCAGCGGATTCCAGTATACACTGAGATTCGATGAGAAAGCGGTAAATGTTGCTGATATCTCCATGGGGAATGCCATTGCACTAAGCGAAGAGAACTTTAATCTCGACCAGGTAGCAGAAGGCATCATCACCAGCAGCTGGAACTCTTTTGAAGGAGTGACCATGCCGGAGAACGAGGTGTTGTTTACCCTGACGTTGGAGGCCAAGCAAGGAGCTCAGTTGAGCGATGTATTGGCAGTCAATTCCAGTAAGACAGCAGCAGAAGCGTATAACAGCCTGGATCAGGTAGCTTCTGTAGCCTTGAGCTTTGACAATGCTAAGCTGATTTCCAATGAATTTGCTTTGTTCCAGAATAATCCGAACCCATTTATGGAATCCACGGTTATCGGATTTAATCTGCCTAGCGAATCTGCGGTTACTTTAACCATTTTTGATATAACAGGTAAAGCCGTCTACACAACGGAAGGCGACTTTGCTAAAGGATACAACCAGTTTTCTGTGCAAGCGAAAGACCTGGGTGCTCAAGGTGTAGTTTACTACCAGATTGACACTGAGGACTTTACAGCCACGAAGAAAATGATCGTTGTTGAATAGAAGACAGTAGTCTTAACATGAGTGGTGACGAGGCCATCCCGCCGAAAGGCGGGATGGCCTTTTTCATTTTAAGCAGACGAACTTAGAGTAGGAGTGGTTGCAAAACATGGTCACGGACATGTGCAGAATTCCTGGAAGTACAATGTGCGGATATTCCCTAATATGTTGATGATGTCCAGCGGAGTGTTATCTTCCCAGCTCCAAGGAACCACCAGCAGGGTAATATGCTTGTATGAAATTAAAATTTGACAAGAAGGATACTTCAGGGTTTTACGCAGAAGTACGCAAGGAGGTGGCCGATTATTTCGAATCCAATCGGATCAGCAGAAATGCCAATGCCACCATGGTTTTAAAGACCATTTTGTTTCTAGGCAGCCTTCCGGTGCTCTACTGCCTTATTGTATTTGGTGACTTTGGGGTGGCCGCGACATTGGGACTGACTGTACTTATTGGCATGTGTCAAGCTTTCATTGGCTTCAATGTCTCGCACGATGCGATGCATGGGAGCTATTCCGCCAATCGGACCGTCAACAAAATTTTGAGCCACACTTTTGATCTGGTGGGAGCCAGCAACTATGTATGGAGAGCCACGCATAATACGGTGCACCACACCTACACCAATATCCCAGGGCACGATGAGGATCTGGACATTGCACCGGGCATGGTCCGCCTTTCCCGATTGGAGGAACGAAAGCCCATCATGAAGTATCAACATCTTTATGCCTTTTTCCTTTATGGACTGGCATCACTTTCTTGGGTTTTGAGAAAAGACTACGTTAAGTTCTTCCAACCAAAAATTGGACAAACGGAAAACACCAACCATCCTAAAGTAGAGTATTTTAAGTTGTTCATTTTCAAGGCTTTATACTATGCTCTCTTTATTGTAATACCCTTGTTGGTGATGGACATCACGTGGTGGCAATTTTTGATTGGATTCTTGGTAATGCATCTTGCCGAAGGGTTGGTGCTGGGTCTGGTATTTCAGCTCGCACACACCGTTGAACAGACCGAATATCCAGAACCGGACAGCCAAGGCTCCATGGAAGAAGCATGGGCCATTCACCAAATGCACACCACGGCTAACTTTTCTCGAGATAGCCCGATTGCTGCCTTCCTTTGTGGTGGTTTGAATTTTCAGATCGAACATCACCTTTTTGTTAAGGTATGTCATGTGCACTATCCGGCGATCTCCAAAATTGTCAAAAGAGTGGCGCATAAGCATGGCGTTCCATATCATGAGAACAGAACATTCTTCGATGCATTGAGCTCGCACTATCGGACGCTAAAGAAATTTGGAGCCGCTAGCGCTTAGTCGTATACGCAGGATTTATTCCTCTCAATATCCAGGAGTGGTATCGATCATCCCCAGTGCTTGATCTCCGAAGCGCTCTGCTGCTGCATCCAGCATGCTGGCGGTAGCGGTGGCACCTACTCGAGTTACACCTAACGAACGAACATGCAAAAGGTCATCCAATGTCCGCACACCTCCTGCAGCTTTTACTTGTACATCAGGATGGCTGTGTCGGCGCATGAGAATGAGATCTTGTTCCGTTGCGCCCTGGTAGCCATATCTGCCATCTTCACCTTTGACCATCCCATATCCCGTCGAGGTCTTGACAAAGTCCACCTTGAGGACTGAACAGATCTCACATAACCGAATCTTGCTTTCATCTTTTTCAATAAAGTCATTCTCGAAAATGACCTTTAGAGCCGCACGGTGAGTGCGACACACCGCTAAGACGGCTTCGATCTCTGCATGAATGGCGTCCCATTTGCCACCCAGTGCGTGTCCGATGTTGATCACCATATCGATTTCGACTGCACCATCCCGGCATGCCTTCTCTGTCTCTGCCACTTTAATCTCCGTAGCGCTGTTGCCATGGGGGAACCCGATCACAGTGCCGACCATGACCTCGGTATCTTTTAACCATTCCACCGCACTGCTGACGGCATAGGGTTTAATGCAAACGGAGGCCACCTGGTAGGTGGCGGCCAGATTGCATCCGAGTTCCATATCCCGATCTGTAAGGGTAGGATGCAGCAGCGAATGGTCGATCATTTTAGCTAGGTCTCGTACTGTTGGTGTCATCAAAAAATACTTTAGAAGAATGAAGGACGTAAAATTTACCTAATTAATCGATCGATGCGGAGGAACACGTCCCAGTAGGCCTCTTTGGTCATTTCTGACCAATGAATTTCATAGTATCGGTACTGGTAAGTTTGGATCTGACATATGACGATGAGCACAAAGATCATGATCATGACAAGATGCCTCTTTTGGCGTTGTGTCTCATTCAGTAAGAAGGCTAGGGATACACCGAAGAACGGAAGATATTCTACGAAAACGCGTGACGAAAAACTGCCTCCATAGTACCACATCCACCATGATGAAAGGATGTAGGTAAGGATGAAGAAAAACCCAAGCGCAGTCCAGCCCAAGAACACTGATTTTTGATGCAGATACCAGAGTCCGCCCAAAGAAAGCAGGTACATGGGCGTGTAAACGAATAATCCTTTGCGATAGCTGAACAGGATATCGTAGATGTGTGGATCAAGAAAGTTGAACCCCTCTTCCCCGTAAGAATAGATTAAAAAACTTCCGGCTGAAATCTTATAGATCACCAGCTGAATAGAAATCAACATAAGCATGGTCAAGAGGCTCAAAAGCAATGCACTACGTCGAGATTTTAGCGTCTGAAGGCCATCCGAAAGCCGTTTCTTACTTCCAGCCAGGAAAGGCACCAATAAGAGCACCAGGCCATTAACAGGCCTGATCAGTACGATGACTCCAAGTAGAAGTCCAAGCAGGATCAGGTGGTTGTTTTTTGCATCGGAGAAATACGCTCTTATTGTCCACAGAAAAGAAGCAATTGCGGCAAAAGAAACGATGTGAGAAAGTCCAGGTTCTCCTACGGTGTAGTAAAAGAGATTAGTGCCAAACGCAAGCGACAGCAGCGTGAGGGCTTGATTGTTTTGGGAAATGGAATACGTTTCAAGAAGCTTTAGCAGGAACAAGAGGCCGAGCCAAAGGTAGAAGAGTGCCGCCAGGTTTACGGAGATCATGTACCAACGAGAGTAGCCATCAAGATCCAGTCCCGTCAGGCGGGTAACAAGATGTGCAGTAAGGAAGAAGGGGAGTTGCGCCAGTGCAGTTCCACAATAATACTTGTTGATGGTCTGACCTTCATGATCTGCCCGGTAGTCGTAAAAGAGATCAGGATCATGGTACTTCTCACGTTCAATGTGATCGAAGAACCCGAAATTGAGATCATGATAAATGAAAGTGGCCGGCAAATATGCGTAGTATCCTTTCGCATCAGCCTGGAGGATAAACTTCCAATGACCTCGGGTCCAATTTAGGTTAGAAGAGACGATGGTCATGATGGCCATAATCCCTAGCAGGGCCAGACGGCTGTTTCTCATCACACGACGAAAGACCGCAGAAAGTGGTAGCTCTGCTTTAGTGCATCAATGCGCTTTTCTTCCGAACCCTCAAAAGCTCGGTCCTCTACTTCGACACACACAGGTCCATCATATCCGGCACTGGTCAGCGTGGAGAAGAATTTACCCCAATTGACATCGCCCATCCCCGGAAGTTTAGGGGTATGCCATAGGTTGGGTGTGGCCATGATCCCATGCTGATCGAGCAGATGCCGATCAATGCGTACATCTTTGGCATGGATATGAAATAGCCGTTTGCTAAAGTCTCGCATCGGCGCCAGGTAATCCATATGTTGCCAAATCATATGGGAGGGATCATAATTTAGTCCGATAAAGTTGCTGCTGAGATCCGAAAACATTTTACGCCAGATATGCGGAGCAGTAGCCAAATTGTGACCGCCTGGCCACTCATCATTGGTAAATAGCATGGGGCAATTCTCAATTCCGATCCGAATGTTCTGCACTTCCGCATACTCAACCAGCGGCTTCCAGACGTCTAGAAACAAAGGCCAATTGTCTTCAACGGACAATTTTGGATGACGACCAATGAATGTGTTAATCCCGGAAAGACCCAGTGCAGATGCTGCATCGATCACCTTTTTCAAGTGATTGACGTATTTCTTACCATCATCGCCATTGGGAGTCAAGGGATTTGGGTAGTATCCCAATGCGCTGATTTCTATGCCAAAGTTACTGGATAGAGCATGTATGCGCAGCACCTCCTCGTCAGTCAAATGGTCTACGTTGATGTGCGTAACTCCTGCATATCTGCGATCAGCTTTGCCAATGGGCCAGCACATGATCTCTACACAATCGTAGCCAATGGCTGCAGCGGTCTGAAAGACTTCCTCCAGGGTTTTATCAGGGAGAATGGCCGAAACAAATCCTAACTTCATCCAGTTCTATTTGGAGAAAGATAAGCCAATTTTGTGTCAAGGGTTAGCTACTTTCCTTGGCGCGTTGATCGCTGCTGATCAGTTGCGATTATACTCCAACACCTGGCCAGCCTGCAGAAGCTTAGCGCTTAGCAGATCGTAGTCCACATCTTGAACGTCTCGATTGTTCTCAATCGCCAGGTGTGCAGCAGTAGCAGCACTCTCGCCCAGGATCATAAAAACAGGTTCCATCCTTATGGATCCAAAAGCTATGTGAGAACTGGATACGCAGACAGGGACGAGCAGGTTAGCGCATTGTGCTTTTTTAGGAGTGATCGCTCCATAGGATATGGAGTATGGGGCATCGGGACGTACGCCGATGTCGCCCTCATTTTGCACCAGTCCTTCGTCGGTAACAAAGCGCTGAGTGTTATGCGAATCCATCGCATAGGAACCCATCCCAATGCTCTTCGGAACAGGGCGTTTGGCCAATACATCGTGCTCTGTCATCACGTATTCTCCGATCATTCTCCGAGCCTCACGCACATAAATCTGGTGCGGCCAATGCTCGTTGTCCAGGAACTCATCTTTGGCAAGACCCCAGCGATTAAATTCCTTCTGAAGATCGGTAGGCACACTTTTGTCAGTTGCGAGAAAATACATTAAGCCCTTTTGATAGTCTTCATGCTCCTCTATAATCGCTCTTCTTCTTTCGTACGTGGCCTCTGGGTAGTCGTAGTTCATGCCGATGTTGTCGGTGCTGAACGGGCCATGGTTGTTGGTGTCCGTCTTGCGATTTGGCATAGGATCAAACTTGTCAAACAACTCCGTCCATCCTGAGGCAAAGACCCGCCCCATGAGCGCATAGTCATCTCGATTGTATCCTTCAGGCATCGAAAAAGGTACCTGGTTGTCTGGATGATCCGAGAGGCACATACGGAAGCAATAGGCCTGAATGCGCTCATCTCCCGTTCCATTTTCTCCCGGGGGATCCGCCGAGATCTTGGGCAGGAGACCAGAAGTAGGATCTCCTGGCACTACATATGGATCAACAGGCTCCTTGAAAAAGTGACGATGTTGGAAGACAAATTTCTGGACTCCATTCCAATTCTCTCCATAGACTTCGTTTGACTCTCTTCCGACATGGTAATCAACTCCAGCCAATGCCATGAGATCGCCTTCATAGGTTGCATCGATGTAGATGCTTCCGGAGATGACTTTGCCCGATAGGGTGGTGAACTGTTTGATTTTTCTTCCGTCAAGAGTCAGTGCCTGAGAGCGGTCAAGATATTCTTCTCGCATGATCTTGATGTCGTGTTCTGCAATCATGTCCTCGTAAACTTCCTCTGCGATGTGTGGTTCAAAAATCCACATGGTTCGCTGCTCACCATCGATGGCCCTTGTGCCTTGTCCTCGATTACCATACTGTTCCTTAGTCTGCCATGCCCAATTGCCATCATCCTGATACTTTTGAAAAATGCGATGGTAGAATTCCCTAGCTAACCCTCCGATGACGGCTTTGTTGCCAGTATCCGTCCAACCGAGCCCTCCGGACGTGAGCCCACCGAGGTGTCGGTCTGGCGATACCATGATCACGCTATGACCCAGCTCAGCCGCTCGAACCGCCGCGATCACCGCCGCTGAATTGCCTCCATATACGACCACATCTGCGGTCATATGATTATCCGATGTTGATGGTGCGGAGCATTGGGTCAGCAGAAGGGCCAATGCGAAAGCGAAGCGAGTCATTTTATGATACTTATAAGCGTGCATAAATAATTAAACCAAGTCCGGTCAGAAATAGGAAAAACATCATGGTAAGAAGTCGCGAAGTGCCAGAAGGTGCCGAACTAAACTCCTTCCAGACAAATACACCCCAGGCTGCAGCCACCATTGTGGCACCCTGTCCCAATCCATATGATATGGCGAATCCAGCTTTTTCGGAGGCAATTAGACTAAACGACATGCCAATGCACCAGATGACCCCGCCTAAAATTCCGATGAGATGCAGTTTAGGGCTTCCCAAAGAAAAGTACTCCTTATACGATACGGGATTGCCCTTGACTGGCCTAAACATGAATATGCTGTTCCAGAGAAAGTTCGAGGCAAAGATGCCCAAGGAGAAAATAAAGACGGCGCTGTAAGGCGTAAACAAACCCGCTTGAGGCTGTGCAAAATCGGTGACAGTAGCAGCGGCTACAAAACGAAAGAAGAATCCCATTAATACGCCACCCAACACGGAAAGGACAATGCCTTTGGTTGGGCTGCTTGTACCCTGATCAGATAATCTTTTATATGCGAGGGCATCAAGTATAATGGCAATGGAAACGAGGCCCACTCCTAAAAACAACCATGTCGGATTGCCTAACGGCGCTGCCAAATAGTTGACCAGTACTCCCAGTACTAAGGCAATCCCTATCCCAACCGGAAAGGCAACGGCCATGCCTGCTACATCAATGGCAGCGACAATGAGCAGATTGGCAATATTAAAGATGACCCCTCCCAGAAAAGCAGACCAGTAAGATGACGCCGTTCCTTGTTGCAGATCTTCAAAGAAGGGCCGTCCTTCTTCGCCCATGCTGCCTAAAGTCAGTCCGAAAATTAAAGACAAGAGAATTATACCTAATGAATAGTCCCAATAAAACAACTGGAAAGGCCACCGCCGTGTGGCCAGTTTTTGTGTATTGGCCCAAGAGCCCCAGCAAAGCATGGTGACGATGCAAAGAAGAACAGCGACTAAGTAAGACGACGGTGCGTACATGATTACAGATTTGAAGTAAATGCTTGTAGAGCAGCTGGGGTAGGAGCCGATGATTGAGCTCCGAGCCGAGTGGTGGAAAAGGCGGCAGCCAAGGTCGCCTTCTCAATACTGGAGGTGATCGAATGACCTTGACACAGTGCAGCAGCAAGTGCTCCATTGAAGGTGTCTCCCGCAGCAGTAGTGTCTATCGCCTTGACTTTTGGAGCCGGTAGCATTTGTTCATGCTCATTGTTGCAAAGGAATACTCCTTGTTCACCCATGGTGATTAGGACCGTGTCCACTCCTTGCTTCCTGATTGCCTGAGCAGCCTGGTTGGCTGATGCCATATCCACAACGGCGATGCCCGTGAGCAACTCTGCCTCAGACTGATTGGGAGTTAAAATATTAATCGAGTTAATCAACCCCATCGACAGAGGAGCTGCGGGAGCAGGGTCTACTATGAAAGTAGTCCCGCTATCATGGAGTATGGATCCAAGGTACTCGACGGTTTCCATGGGTGTTTCCAATTGGGTGAGCACCAAATCAAAGGGTTCTGAATTCTGCAAAACCGCATCGACATCAGCTGGACTCAGGTAGTCGTTGGCACCTAAGGCCACGGAGATGGCATTGGCTCCGTTGTCATCGACCATGATTAAAGCAGTGCCAGAAGGATGAGTCGGGTCGCTTACTACATGGTCCGTTTTGATCCCTTCGGCTTGCCAACCGCTCAATGCCTCTCTTCCGAAAATGTCGTTGCCTATTCGAGCAAGGAAAGTAACGGGCGCCCCCAAACGTGCCGCTGCAACCGCCTGATTCGCTCCCTTTCCTCCCGGATTGAGAAAGAAGTCCCCTCCCAAGATGGTCTCCCCGGGAGCAGGTATTCGTGCAGACTTAATTACCATGTCGGTGTTGGAACTGCCAACGACTAGGATACCTGACATTGCATAGGATTTAGGCCGTAAAAGGGACACTCATGATACCCCTGAAAATAGCTCTAATTATGCAATGGCAAAATATTACCCCTTAGTAAAAGACTATTCTTTCCCTTAAAACCAGCCAAGATCGATTCTTGCTTATCTACCGCCAATGGATTGCTTTAATTCACGGGGTCTTTCTTCAACTTCAATTGTCGATGAGTACCTTTTCTTGAAAGACGGCAGATACAACAAAGAAACCTACCGCTCCATTGCTCAGATTGGTCGGAATGTCGAATGGTGGAGGGTCAAAGATGCCTTCCCGATATCGAGCCTCATCCAGCTGGGTAAAGTAGTCCACTGCTTCTTTGCCTAACGAATGGACCTCTAGCACAACGGCCTCTTGACCTGCGTAGGCATTGCCAATGCTCAAATCTGCTAGAAGATGGCCATCCAAGAACTCATCTGAAATCCAACCTCCTTGGTCGACAATTATTTTTGACGAGCCCCTTGATGAATATTCCCACGCAAAGTATCCGTCTCCACT
>JAHQVP010000264.1 GCA_019634275.1 Saprospiraceae bacterium | reverse complement strand
TGTAGATCTCCCAAAACTCGTTGGCCTCAGTTTCTGCTGTTCCGGTCATGCCTGCCAGCTTGTGGTACATCCGAAAGTAGTTTTGCAAGGTCACCGTAGCATAGGTCTGTGTGAGGTCGCCGACTTTGACATTTTCCTTGGACTCAAGGGCCTGGTGAAGTCCATCAGAATATCGCCGTCCCTCCATCATGCGGCCAGTTTGCTCATCCACGATTTTGACCTGACCGTCCAGGACGACATACTCTTCGTCTTTTTCGAATAGTGTGTAGGCTTTGAGGAGTTGACTAATGGCATGCAGCCGTTTGGACTTCACGCTGTAGTCCTGAATGACTTCCTGCTTGGCTTCATTGACTTGTGCTTCGTCAAGAGACTCGTCTTCTTCGATTTCCAGAATCGAGGTTGCGATATCGGGCATAATGAAGAAGTGCTGATCAGAGCTGCCTTTGGAGAGAAACTCGGTACCACGCTCAGTCAGGTCAACCTGTCGATTTTTCTCGTCAATCGTAAACAGCAAGGGCTCGTCAACGATGTGCATATTTTTTGACTGCTCTTGCATGTAGAAATTCTCGGCCTTTTGCAACGTCACGCGGACGCCATCTTCACTCAAGAATTTGATCAGTGGGCGGTATTTTGGCAATGCACGATATGCACGCAATAGATGCATGCCTCCTTCGTCTTCTCCATGCCCCAAGGCTCCTTCTGCAATGGCTTTTTTTGCTTTTGCCAGGTAGTCCGTTGCCATCTTTCGTTGAGCACCAATGAGCTTTTCGACAGCAGGTCTCAGCGAGATGTATTCTTGATCTTCACTGCCCTGTGGAATCGGACCAGAAATAATCAGAGGTGTTCTGGCATCATCAATGAGCACAGAATCAACCTCGTCAATCATCGAAAAATGGTGTTTACGTTGCACGAGCTCTGAGGTAGAGCGCACCATATTATCACGCAGATAATCGAAACCAAATTCGCTATTGGTCCCATAGGTAATGTCACAACGATATGCTCGTTTGCGCTCTTCGGAGTGGGGCTTGTATTTGTCAATGCAATCAACAGTGAGGAAGAGAAATTGATAGATGGGTGCTACCCACTCAGAGTCACGTCTTGCCAAGTAGTCATTTACAGTGATGATGTGTACTCCTTCACCGGCCAGCCCATTCAAATAAGCAGGCAGCGTTGCCACCAGGGTTTTTCCTTCACCGGTGGCCATCTCCGCAATTTTACCATCGTGCAGTACCATGCCACCTATTAATTGCACATCATAGTGCAACATATTCCAGGTAATCTCTCCTCCGGCCGCAAGCCAACTATTGGCCCAATGTACCTGGTCTCCTTTGATGGTGATGTGACTGTGTTTGGCTGCCAGATCGCGATCATGATCGGTAGCTTTGGCCACAACGGTATCGTTCTCCATGAACCTTCTTGCAGTTTCCTTCACTACAGCAAAAGCTTCTGGCAACAATTCATTGAGGATGTCTTCGAGGTGTCCGTCTTTTTCCTTCTTTAGCTCGTCTACCTGATCAAAGAGAGATTCTTTCGCATCGAAATCGGGTTCGTTGCGTGCTTCTTCCTCTACCTGTGCAATGTCGGCGTTGATGCCTACGAGATGCTCGGCGATTCGCGATCTGAACTCATTGGTCTTTTCACGCAATTCGTCATTGGATAAGCCTCGATAACCCTCATAGTGCTCCAAGGTCTGATCCACCAGCGGAGAATATTTCTTTACGTCACGATCGTATTTTGTCCCAAATAACTTGGTCAGTACATTTAGCATGCCATCTCTTTTCTAGAAGTCCACAAAGATAACGCATATATCAAAGCAGGTTGATGTATGCAGTTCTCATGACGCACATATCGTACCATTAGCCAATAATCTGAGTATTTAGGTCATAATGACAGGTTTTCATCGTTAATAGGTCATATTCATCAGAAGTCCTTGCGATTTGACAATTCGATCCATTGCCCTAGCCTTGTTGTTTTTTCACAGCACTGCCGTATCAGGCCAGGTAGACCCTCCCGTATTTAATTGTCTGAAGGGAGATACACTGACATGGTCTTTGCCGACGGTGTCCTGCGGTGCCTTCGCGGCGCTCGAGGTGTACTACAGCTCGACAGAAACTGGGCCTTTTGGTCTCATAGAGACCGTCACGGATCCTACCGTAGTGGAATTTGTACACGATGTGCCTGGAGATCGTTTTTATTATTTGGTCGCTCAGTACGGATGTCCTATGCCCATGAGTCCTCCTTCTGATACGGTAGGCAGCCCTCAACTGCAGGAGGTTAGGATTGAACGACTGAATGTGAATGCGGATGGAAGCGTCAATATTCGATGGTACCCACATCCGTCTCAGACCATCGTCGGGTACGTGATCGAAAAAACATTGCTCGATCAAGGCATCACGGAGATATTGGACACCGTGATGGGTTCCAACGAATACATTGACACCGATTCGGAAGCGGACCTGCATCCCGAGTACTATCGGGTGTGGGGTTTTGACCTTTGCGGAAATGACACCCAGTATCCCTCCAATCCGCATACGACCATTCACCTGCGAGACAGCGCTGATTTTTGTCGCAAAACGATTGAGCTCTATTGGGACCTATATACGGGATGGGACAATCCGGTGCGCATAAATGACGTCTACATCGGCGAAAATGGGACGGTCCCCGATCCCGAACACAATGTGCGTGGAGATACCGACTTTCTTGGCATCATCAACGTATCAAGTGAAATCGAATATTGCATTTATGTCGTGGCACATGAATCCAACACGGGCGTAACGGCCAGAAGCAATACGATCTGTGTGCGACCCGATGTGTTATCACCCATTACCCTCTTGACCTTAGATAATATCAGTGTTGATGGTGCGGCCGTGGCCCTTGACTGGTCCTACAATACCAATGCAGATCTGAATGAGCTGGACATTGAGCGCAGTGATGATGATGGAGCCACCTTTCAGGTGATCCAATCCTATGCAGACATGTACCCAAGTACTCAAGACAATGTCGAATTTGATCCTACAGCAATGGTCAATCAGCAGTCTCATCAATATCAGATAACGTTGGTCGATCAGTGCGATACCACGGTCAGATCTGCTGTAGGGTCTTCCATGCACTTGCAAGTATCCACTAATGAACAGAACAACAACACACTCAATTGGACACCATTCGATCTCAGTGGCCGCGAGTTGGTATCGTATTCGTTGTGTAAAATCACCAACATGGGAACCGGCGAAGTGACTGATCTACCGATTGATCAACTGCAGTTTGTCGAAGCAGTAGATCCGATGCAAGCGTCACTAGAGGTATGTTATCTAACCAAAGCCATTCATACCAATGCCAGCGGAACCGACACCCTGACGGCTTTGAGCAATCAAGCGTGTCTGGAGCAAAAAGTGGAAGCCTATCTTCCCAATGCCTTTGCGCCCAGCGGCACCAATCGCGAATTTCGTCCTGAATTTATTTTTGCTGGGGGAATCTCAGCCTACCGCATGCTCGTCTTTAATCGCTGGGGAGTACAGCTTTTTGAATCCAATGATCCAAACCAGGGGTGGGATGGAAGAGTCAAGGGAGAGTTGATGCCAACAGGAGTCTATACCTATGTTATCGAAATCGAGCAAGCGGGAGCAGAGAAGAGGGTGCAAGGCGGGACTGTCACATTGATCCGCTAGGAGCTCGTAGTGATTGTATTAGTACTGTTGCATCGAGGAGTCGACTTCTTTCGCATAGGCCAGAATGCCTCCCGTCAGGTTGACTAGATTTTGGTATCCATGTTGTTCTTTCAACATCAGAATTGCTTTTTCACTCCGAACTCCAGTCCGACAATGTACCACGACTTCCTTATCTCGTGGTATTTCTGCGAGGCGTTGTGCTACTTCTCCGATTGGAATGAGGAGACCTCCAAGATTGCATATTTCATACTCGTACGGTTCTCTAACATCCCATAACATGGGAGCATTGCCGTCGAGTCGTCGTCGCTCAAAGTCTTTCACAGCAAGTTGCGGTATTGCTTCTGATTTGGTCTCAATGCCACAGAATAGCTCATAGTCGATCAGTTGGTTGATTTGGATGCGAGGCACCTTAGATCGGATCTTTAGTATCCTTGAGGTCAGGCTAAGGGCGTCGAAAAGCATCAATTTACCATCAAGAGCATCTCCGGCAGCTGTTATCAGCTTAATGGCCTCATTTGCCTGGAGACTGCCAATTATGCCCGGCAAGACACCCAATACTCCTGCTTCGGCACAATTAGGAACGGTGTCCGGAGCTGGCGGCTCAGGGAAGAGGTCTCGGTAGTTTGGTCCTCTTGACCCATCGGCACGCAGCGCATTAAAAACGGCAACCTGGCCTTCAAATCGAAAGATCGACCCATAAACATTGATCTTATCGGACAAAACACAGGCATCGTTGACTAAATAGCGGGTTGGAAAATTGTCTGTTCCATCCAGCACAAGATCAAATCCCGAAAAGATGGACAGTGCATTCTCGCTTGTCAAGTATTCTTGCCAGTAACTGATCCTTATATGCGGATTGAGGGCAGAGAGACGCTCGGCCGCTGCTTCCACTTTTGGGCGTCCCACATCCTGCATCCCATATAGGACTTGCCGATGCAGATTGCTGGTGTCTACGACATCTCCATCAACGATGCCAATGTGACCGACACCAGCGGCAGCAAGATATTGCAAAGCTGGACAACCCAACCCACCAGCTCCAATAACCAAAACGGCACTTTGTTTGAGCTTTGTTTGACCAATCAGCCCTATTTCTGGTAATATCAGATGGCGATTGTAATGACTCAGTTCCTCTGGGGTGAAATCAGGCATGTTGCTGTACAGATTCATCCGCCCGAGCATCTTCCAACAAGCGATTGGAGACACGAATCGAAATCATCCGATGATATAGATCCGCTCCAGCCAGCGCCAGAAAACCCGCGCCAAAGACCAGATTGCGTAAGGACTCCATTGCATCGCTCCATTCCGGAAAGAATGCGCGTACTATCAGCAACTCTGATGCGATCAGCGCTGCCGCAGTAAGAAAAAGCAGAATGCTCACGCCCTTGACATTAGTAATTGATTTGGGTTGATTCCGAATTAAGGTGCGTTTGAGCAGATACACGGCCACATTGTTATTTGGATTCATACGGATCAACTGCCTCAGAATGAACTCTGCCTCATCATAGGCCAATAGCTGATAATGTGCGGCTGCTCTCTTAAGCAAAAGCTTTTCGTAGAGGTCCTCTCCATGTATCAACTTGATGTTGTGATAGATAATTCCTTCCAGAAGACCTTGTGACAAGTCAATAAACTCTCGATAACGACCGATCTCAAACAGAGCAATCCCATACGTGCTTTTTACCTCGAAATATGCCTCGATGTCAAGTTGATCAATGAGAAGCGCATGTTTTTCGTAAAACTTGACCATGTCGTGATAGGCAGTCTCTTCAATCTCATGAAACTGCTGGTAGATTTCTGGTTGATATGTTCTAAAGACACTGGACACAATCGGGACAGTCAAATTATAACAAGTTCGCTAGAATCGCCATCACTCAAGAAAATTTTCTCATGTCGTGTCCCCATAACAGTTTGCTGCGCATGGTCCGCGAAAAAGACATGCCTTCTAGCCGCACCAAACTCAACAGAAAGTCACACTTGCGGATGGAGAGTTCATATGCATCCGTGATGATCTCTGATCGCGAATCCAACGTGCAAAGGAAGTTGTCGGTTCGGCCCTCAACCTTAAAACTGATTGTGGAGTCATCGGGAATGATAATAGGACGGACATTGAGATTATGGGGTGCTACGGGAGTTATAACCAGACTTCTTGATTCCGGAAAGACGATGGGTCCACCACAACTAAGGGAATAGCCGGTAGAACCCGTAGGAGTGGAAACGATGAGGCCATCTGCCCAGTAGGAATTGAGAAACTCCCCGTTTAGATAGGTGTGTATGATGATCATCGAGGAGTTGTCTCTCTTCAGAATGGTAAAATCATTGAGCGCAAAATTGGCATCCTCGAAGAGTGGGAGATTGGAATCCAGTGAGATCAATGATCTGCTTTCAAGACTGTATCGCTTATGCTTGAGCTCAGTAAGAGCTCGATCAATATGCTTCTGCTCAATGCTGGCCAGAAATCCCAATCGTCCAAGGTTGATTCCGATCACGGGGATACCCGTATCCTTTATGATCAATGCCGCGCTCAACATGGTCCCATCACCACCCAGTGTGAAAGCAAAATCAGGACCAAACATGCGGAGCTGGTCGGTGCTGCGGATCAAATCATAATCATCAAGGAATCCCACTTTCGCGGCCAAAAGATCGCTATATGGATAATATACAGCCACCTGGGCGCCTTCCCTTTGAAGGGTTTTCAACAGGCCTCGAATCGTTGAAACCTGCTCGTCGTTTATGGTTCGACCAAATATGAATACCTTCATTAGATCCTGGTGCGATAGTTTAGAAATATCCCTCCTTCTTTAAAAAAATGATTGCGACTGTATTCAAACTGGAATGCATACTTGGTATAGAGTACAAAATCCAGTCCAATTCCACCGCCTCTAAGCCAACGGTTGTTTAAGGGGTTCTCTTCATTAAAAAAGTCATTGCGTGCATAGCCGAAATCACCATTTACTGTAAAGTACACATCGATTGGAAATTTCCGATAAGTCTCTAACGGAATGATCTTTCCAAAGTTGAAGACTTTTGAAAAGATGCGAAAGCGCAGAGAATTTTGCGATAGGACATAGTCCGTTCCATCGACGATATAAAGTTCGTAACCCCGGACAAAAGTCTCTCCGTAGCCCAATGCGGTCAAGCCAAAATAGGGTTGGGCTTCTTGCACCCATTCTTTTCGTGCTTTGAGACGGGTCTCTAGATTGATCTTTTCGGTAATCGGCCAAAAGTGTGCGAAAGTACCTTCGGTCAAAAACTTGTTTCGTTCGGAGAAGATGCCAAGCCCCTCCTTACTGGCACTGAGTCCCAGGTACGTTCCACGCAGCGCATAAAATTTATTGTCTCGACGCTCTCGCACAAACGAATAAGACAATTGGAAATATCGCTGTTGGTCTGCACCATTTAAAAAATATCCTGGATTGAGGTCACTCGCCTCAGGATCTATGCGATTGCGCTCGTACTTGACGAGGAAGCCATGACTGCTGACCACACCGGGGCGATAGCTCATGCCAAAAATGGCCCGCTGACGACGAAAAATGAGTTGTTCCTCGTCGCGATAAAACTGTTGTTTGTTTCCTCTGGTTTCGAATTGAAACTCCCTTTGGTGCACAATCTCGTACCGTGCCGAAAATCCCAACGTCTTCTGCCGATTGATGTAAGGACGATCGTACTGCAGTCGCACTCTTCTTCGGTAGCCTCCCTGGAGATTTAACTTGATCTTATCATTGACGCCAGAAAAATTTACCCAAATGAAATTGATGCCATAGTTCAATCGGTTGATGTCTCGATTATGGACTTTCCACCAGACATTGAAGCTGCGATCTGCCAGACTCAAGATCGGTATCGGAAAGATGTACCAGGATTCGCTGAGCTCGACAACGAGGGTCACCTCATGGGTAACTTCGTCCCATTCTGCAATGTTGATTTGGATGTCGTTAAACAGTCCGGTGTTTTGCAGAAGACTTCGACTCTGCACCAAAGTAGATTGCAGGTCTGTGACGGGAATACGATCGCCTACTTTGATGCCCATTTCCCGAAGGATGTAGGCTTCTTTGGTTTTCTTGTTTCCTTCGATAAGGATGCGATCAACCTTGACTGAATCTAGACCCGCATCGGCCTGGCTTTGAGCCATCAGTCCCGAGCCTGTCCATGATAGCAAGAGGGCAGGAAGGAGACTACATACCCAAGTAGTGCATAAACGACTCATACCTGTCTTTGTATATGTCCGCAGAATCGTCTAGTGTGTATAAGGCTTGGACATCGTATTCAAAGCGTTCAAGTGCTGCGACTACCCGTTGCAGGTCTGTGGTATTCAATCGCAAGTGTACCTGGATGCGGTTGGATAGTGCTTCAGATGTAATAAACGTGCTTATGATGAAGGTTTGTTCGGATTCGACGATGCGTGCGATCTCGGAAAGGCTGTAATCAGGCTTGCTCATTTGCAGCACAATGATCCCTCCGAGATCATCAAAAGCAAAGGCATTGCCAAAGTACCGCAATAAGTCTCGATCACTGATCAAGCCCAGATAGGTTGCATCTTCATCCACGACAGGTAGTGAGGTGAGCTTATGACGTGTCATCATGCCCATCACATCAAAAATGTGGTCATTTTGCTTCGCTTCGACGCGTGAGAGGGACAAATGATAGGCCCCAACGGGCTCCGCTACATCATGTTCTAAGATGTCTTCTTCACTAAGAATACCCAACAGCTGTTTGTCATTGACAATCGGTAAATGGGCAAGGTGGAACTCGCTCATGATCTCCAACGCCTCGGAGCCCAAGGTGGAGGTGCGCAGTGGGATTATGTCATCGGATATAAGAGAGGAAGCATTCATTATATACCTAAAACGAACTAACGCATCAATTTTTGCTTCTGTTCTAAAAATTCTTTCTCCGTAATTAGTCCCTTCTCTTTCAGTTCATTCAGTTTCTTGATTTGCAAGAGGAGGACATCGTCATCGAGAAGGTTCTTTTCTGGTGCAGCCAACTGCTTACGGAGGGTATAGCCATTTTGCTTGAAATCTTCCCAATTGGGTTGTATGCGCACATATGCTAGCGCATCATGGGTGTCAATCTTCCCAAAATCGTTGAATCCCAGTTGGACCGCTTCACTTAAGTGATAGAACGATTTTTCGGTATTCTCCATCAAGGAGTAGGCACAGGCAATATTAAAATGGATCGAGACGTCCTTCGGGGCAATCTTCAGTGCCTGATTAAAGTCTTCAATGGCACCATCATATTCAAAGTCCTTGAATTTTCGGATGCCGGAAGCTTTGAAGGGATTCTTCTTAGGGGAATGTGTAGGTACGCGTCTTGCGGCTTGGGGTCGCTGCCGCGTAGTGCGAGGAGCGGGTGGAGCGGTTCGTCGCTGCCGGCGGTATTGTTGTTGAGCGGTTCCTCGCTCCTGGCGACGAGTGGTGCGAGGTGGCCGTCGAAAATCTGGGCGAGTCTGCCGTCGTTGACGCGGTTGTCGAAATTCACGTTTGTTGTTGTACTTGGCATCAAAAACATCATCATCCATGGTAAGGAAGATGATGCCATCGAGGATGCCAAGAATGACAGAAATCGTGGTCATGGAAAGCAATACATACAGAATACCCAGGCCTACTTGGCCCAGATAGAATCGGTGAATGCCAAAAACGCCGAGCAAGAATGCCAGTATTGCCGATGTGTTTTTATTCTTCATTAGACGTCTGATACCTCCTCAGGCAGTGCAGCAGGAGACTTGATTTTGCATGTTAAGATAGCGATGTCATCGGGATACTCTTGTTTACCCTTAAACGACTCCAACTCCTCTAACAAGCTTTCGTTAAACTGGGTTGCATTTAGCGCAAGATGTTGGTGGGTAAACTGGGTGATGCGATCTTCGTCAAAATAGATGCCTTCATTGTTCAATAAGTCAGTCAGGCCATCTGTGTACAGCACAATCATGGCAGGGTCTTGGTTTAGTTGCTCAAAACCGACCTCTATCTGTTCTAGTTCTTCAAGAGCGCCCAGGATCGTGCAACCCTTGTCAAGATTGATTGACTGATTTTTGGTCACCAGGACGGGGGGGTTATGTCCGGCATTGAGATACTCAATACGACGTGTGCTGGGGTCAAAACGCAAGACGAAAAAAGTGATGATACGTTCGCTTTGCGTAATGGCTACAATCGTGCGATTTAGGTATTGTACCAAGTCATCCAGCCGCCGGTGTATTAAAATCGCAGAACGTAAGGTGGCTTGAAAATTGGCCATCAAAAGAGCAGCGGGTATCCCCTTGCCCGAAACATCGGCCAAGCACATAAGGAAACTCCCGTCTTCCAATTTGATATAGTCAAAATAGTCGCCACCGATACTACTATGGGGACGGTATATGGAAGACAACTCATACTCCTCTTCAGAGGGCAGCACGGACGGAATGAGCATCTCCTGGACTCTTTGGGCGACTTCAAGCTCATGTTTGTAGGCTTCCTGTTGAACCTGCTGCTTAAACAATCGCTTGTTTTCCATGGCTACGGCCACAATGTTGGTGATGGTAATCATGAACTTGATCCGATCATACTCATCATCAGTCTGTTCGTATTTGCCCACCAAAACATAGGCAATGGGATCGTCTTTGTGCAATACTGGAATGACAAGTTCAAATTGTTTCAGTACCGCAGCACTTAGCTCGCCAATGCGTGCAAAGTCATCGTATTTTTTATGCAGTTCCAGCAGCAGTTCGGACTGATCCTTGGGATTGTAATCAATCGCTTTCGTACAGATCCAACGAGATTGTTCTCGGAAAAACATAGCCAGACGCTTGACACCCAGTTCTTGCTGAAGGAAATTGGAATACATCTTCAGGAGTGGCTCTGCGGACAGATTGGCATTGATGGCTTGTGTGATGCGCATAAGGAAATTGAGCTGAGTCTGCTTATCATACAGCTCTGACTCCAGCTGTTCGATGCGGGGGTGCACGTATTCCGATAATTTGTTGCTCGGCATCAGGCTAAGACTGTTTTCCTCAATCCCAATTTAGACAAATCCTCGACGGCGAATGGTGAATCCAGATTAAATTACGGAGTATTCTGCAAGCTGCGAATGTAGTTGACTATCACAGATCTGTATCGACTATTCTCGGCTCCGATGTCCTTCCAAAGTTCACCATGAGAGAGGGATCCCACATGCAGTACATCGGCAAGCGCAAATTCGGCTTCTTTTAGTTGCTCTTCGAAGTGCTTGTTGTATTTATAGGTGTTGGTATCGGAGATCACCAACATGGGGGTTTTGATATGGGCTATAAATTGAGAAGGCGAGGCATCCATTTGAGATGCATCACTTTCTCCAAATACCGCATGAATGTGGTTTTCCAAATAGGCAGGTACCGCTGCCGTAAGGATGTCCCGATAATGGATGATGTCAAAAGCACCTCCAATGGGAATGATACCTGCGACATCGGCTACACTATGTCCTACTCCTTCAAGGTATTTGTAGTCACTAATCAGCAAGGTCGATAGGTGAGCTCCGGAAGAAAACCCGCCAACAAAAATCGAGGCGGTATCGTAGCCGTATTCTTCGGCATGCGCATGCAGCCAGGCAAAGGCCTGTGCGAGGTCTTCTATATGCGCTGGATGACGAACGCCCTCTACCCTGTGCGGCTCCCGCAAAAGCTGCGGACTAAGTCGATGGCCAACGGAAGCAACGGTAATGCCTTCAGCCGCAATCTTCCGGCATAACTCCATCTCCATATGCCGGTTGACATAGGACCATGCACCCCCTCCGATCCAAATCAGGAGGGGAGCTTGGCTTACATCTTCAGCAACTATTAAATTGATTTGGCGTAGGGTGTCTGTGAGATCTGATGTGTACGATAGGTTGTTGTGCTCCGTCACGCTCTGACCGAACACCAAAGTGGTCATCAACAAGGCGAAAATACAGACGGCGGTCGATACAAGGTTGCTCTTATGCATATTGATTGTCTTGATCAATGGGAGTCACGAGTGACTTCACTTCCTGATGATCCCACGAGAAAGTCAAGATCTGCACCTAAATCCGCTTGCTGTACATGTTTTAGATAATGTGCTACATATCCACGACGGATTCCCAGATCTGGCGGCTGCCAGGTCGATTTGCGCGCTGCCAACTCCTCATCAGATACTTCGAGGTGCAGCGAACGCCCCGGTACATCCAGTACGATGGTATCGCCATCGCGCACCAGTGCCAGGGTGCCTCCACCAGCCGATTCAGGAGCTACATGGAGCACTACTGTTCCGAAGGCGGTCCCACTCATCCTGCCATCACTGATGCGAACCATATCGGTAATTCCCTGCTCCAAGAGACGTTTGGGCAACGACATATTGCCTACTTCGGGCATGCCTGGATATCCTTTTGGTCCCACATTTTGTAGTACCAATACAGAGTTGCGGTCGACCTCTAATGCATCTGAATGAATCCTTGCATGGAAATCTTCAATGTCCTTGAAGACGACAGCAGTCCCTCGATGCTGCAAGAGCTCTTTTGTGGCAGCCGAGGGCTTTAAAATAGCGCCTCGCTCACAGAGATTGCCTCGCAGGACAACAATGCCTGCCTCTTTCTGAACAGGATCGTCGAATGAGGCGATGACTTCTTTGCTATATGATTCCACTCCGCTGCAATTCTCAGCGATGGTCTTGCCATTGGCGGTAATAACATCTGTATGCAACACGCGCTGCATCTGATTGACTACCGCGGGCAGTCCTCCGGCATAGTAAAAATCCTCCATAAAGTAGTCTCCTGATGGCTGCAGGTTAACCAACAAAGGCACATCGCTGCCGAGATGATCAAAGTCATCCAAAGAGACGGGGACCTCCATTCGGCCTGCAATGGCCAGCAGATGAAGCACAAAGTTGGTCGACCCACCAATAGCAGCATTTACTTTGATGCTGTTTTCAAACGCTTCTCGAGTCAGAATCTTAGACAGTTTGAGGTCCTCTCTGACCATGTCAACGATACGCCTTCCGGACATCTGCGCAAGGACCTTGCGTCTGGAGTCTGCCGCCGGTATGGCTGCATTACCGGGTAGAGTAAGCCCAAGAGATTCCACCATGCAAGCCATGGTTGAAGCCGTACCCATCACAGCACAATGTCCTCTGCTGCGGCACATACATGCTTCGATTGAGCGAAATTCTTCTTGGGAAACCTCTCCTGTATTGACGCCATCAGCATAACGCCAAACATCAGAAGTGGCAATGGCTTTCCCCTTGAAGCGACCAGTCAACATGGGGCCACCACTGACAACAATGGTGGGTAAATCTACGCTCGCTGCACCCATTACCGATGCTGGAGTAGTCTTGTCACACCCAGTGAGCAGTACGACTCCATCCATTGGATTGCCCCGAATGGACTCTTCCACGTCCATGCTCATTAAGTTGCGAAATAGCATCGCGGTAGGTTTGATCACGGATTCGCCCAGGGACATGACAGGAAATTCGTAAGGCACTCCACCGGCCTCAAGCACACCACGTTTGACCGATTCGGCCAATTCACGAAAGTGTGCATTGCAAGGAGCAAATTCCGACCACGTGTTGCAGATGCCGATGACTGGTTTACCATCGAAATGATCATCAGGAATCCCCTGATTCTTCATCCAGGCACGATAGATGAATCCATCTTTTCCAGTCCTTCCAAACCAATCTTGACTACGCAGCTTCATATTCTTCTTGTTAAAGTGTTCTTCCTTACATGTATTGGTTGATCAGATTCTCGAGCATTTCCTGCTTGCCACTGGTTTGTCTTGGCTCACCATGTTCAAGCGCAAATGTCCTTAAGTCTTCCAAACTGAGACTTCCTCTTTCAAATTCCTGACCCTGATCAGAATCAAATGATTGGTAGCGTTCTTTTCTGAAACGGGTATAATCGGATTCTTCCAGAATTCGATTGGCCACCAGCAGTGCTCGCGCAAAGGTATCCATGCCCCCGATATGGGCGAGAAAGATGTCCTCGACATCCGTGGAATTACGACGCAACTTTGCGTCAAAGTTTATGCCTCCGTCACCAAGACCTGTTGTTTCCAATAGGACCAACATGGCCTGGGTCAATTCGTACAGATTCACAGGAAATTGGTCCGTGTCCCATCCGTTTTGGTAGTCACCACGGTTGGCATCTATGCTCCCCAACATGCCGGCATCTGCAGCAGTCTGGAGTTCATGCTGAAAGGTATGACTGGCCAAGGTGGCATGATTTACTTCTACGTTGATCTTAAAATCATCAGCAAGGCCATGGTGTCTCAGGAAGCCGATGACAGTAGCAGAGTCAAAATCGTACTGATGCTTCATGGGTTCCATCGGTTTGGGTTCGATCAGAAAGGTGCCTGTGAATCCTTGCCTTCTGCCATAGTCCCGAGCCATGGTGAGAAATCGGGCCATGTGCTCTTGTTCTCGTTTCATGTCGGTATTGAGCAAGGACATGTAGCCTTCACGACCACCCCAAAAAACATAACTGGTACCGCCCAGAGCGATGGTCGCATCAATGGCATTCTTTACTTGTGTGGCGGCAAACGTGAGCACCGCAAAATCGGGATTTGTGGAGGCGCCATTCATGTACCTCGGATGGGAAAACACATTGGCAGTGCCCCACAGCAACTTAAGCCCAGAAGCCGCTTGTTTTTCTTTAGCATACTCGACAATGGCTTGCAGACGTCTTTCTGTTTCCTGAATCGAAGGGCCTTCATCAACCAAGTCGATATCATGGAAGCAGTAGTATGGAATCTGCATCTTGGTCGCAAATTCAAATGCAGCATCCATCTTATCGTGGGCCCTTTGTACTGCGTCCTCATGATGGTTCCAGGGCAAAGTGCGCGTGCCCGGACCAAAGGGATCATTGAGCTCTGCGCAAAAGCTATGCCAGTAGGCAACGGCAAATTTGAGGTGCTCAGCAAGAGTCTTGTCCCCCACCATTTTGGTAGGATCGTAAAATTTGAAGGCCAGTGGATTGTCGGAATCCTTTCCTTCAAATTCGACTCTTCCAATGGAAGGAAAGTACGTAGTAGATCCGGTTGTGATGCTCATGTTCTGATTTCTTTGAGAAGCTAAAATAGCAATCGGGTTGCAGACCTTCTGCGCTCCTATTTGTTTCCACACCATTTGACAATGAGAAAGGCAGATTCTTCCAAATTGCTATCTTGAGTTTTCACTTTAATAAGCAATCAAGAAAGCAAGATGAGTAGGAAAATACGTATGGGCATGGTTGGTGGAGGCAGAGGTGCTTTCATCGGTGCTGTCCACCGAATGGCGGCAGCCATTGATGGACAGATCGAATTGGTCTGTGGAGCTTTCAGTAGCGATGCAGAAAAGTCTCGACTGTCCGGCGAAGACTTGTTTTTACCTGCCGATCGAGTGTATGGAAGCTATGCGGAAATGATCGAAAAAGAAAAAGCGTTGCCCGCGAATGAGCGCATGGACTTTGTCTCCATTGTAACGCCAAATCACGTACATTTTCCGCCTGCTAAAATGGCTTTGGAAAATGGCTTTCATGTGGTCTGCGACAAACCCCTCTGTTTCAACATGGAGGAGGCTCATGAGCTGGCTCAGTTGGTCAAGGACACGGGTTTGATCTTTGCATTGACCCACAATTACACCGGATATCCGATGGTCAAACACGCCAAACAAATGATCGCCAATGGTACATTAGGAGAGGTGAGAAAGATCGTAGTGGAGTACCCTCAAGGATGGCTGAGCACAAAACTTGAAGACAGTGAGCAAAAGCAGGCTTCGTGGCGTACGGATCCATCCAAATCAGGGATTGCGGGCAGTATTGGCGATATAGGTACCCATGCCGAAAATCTGGCAGAGTACATTTCGGGCCTTCAAATCAAAGAACTTTGCGCAGACCTTTCAACGTTTGTGCCCGGCAGACAACTAGACGACGACGGCAATGTGCTGCTGCGATTCAACAACGGAGCGAAGGGACTGCTCTTTTGCAGCCAGATCGCCGTTGGGGAAGAAAACAACTTGCGCATACGGATATATGGAACTAAGGCGGCTGTCGAATGGCGTCAACAAGACCCCAACGATCTGGTAGTTCGACACCTTGACCAACCGATGCAGGTGTTGCGCACGGGCGTGGGAGATCTTGCCGCCGCAGCGCAAGCGCATACGAGACTGCCAGCAGGACATCCAGAAGGATATTTGGAGGCATTTGCCAGCATCTATCGAAACTTTGCCAAGCATGTGCAGGCCCGATTAAGTGGAGAGGAGGTTGACCCGGTATATGATTTTCCGACCGTAGAAGACGGAGTCCGTGGGATGCAATTTATTTACAAAGTGGTGGAGAGTGGACAATCGGATGATAAATGGACCACATTTGAGTAATGGGCTTAGTTGGCGTTTTGCTCGACAGATCTGCCGATATTTTTTTGATCATTTGGAAATGATATAAAGACAAGACAACAATATGAAGACAATCAAAGGACCGGCTGTATTTCTTGCTCAATTTGCCGGAGACGAAGCTCCCTACAATAGCTTCGAGGGGCTCTGCAAGTGGGCCGCCAATTACGGCTACATAGGAGTTCAAGTCCCGACCTGGGACACCCGGCTCATCGACTTGGAAAAGGCCGCAACCAGTAAGGACTATTGCGATGAGATCAAAGGTAGGGCTGCCGAGTGTGGAGTCCAGATTACGGAGTTGTCGACACATCTTCAGGGGCAATTGGTGGCGGTCAATCCCGCCTACGACGTCATGTTTGATGGATTCGCTCCTGAGCGCGTACGCAATAACCCTGCAGCAAGAACGGCCTGGGCAGTGCAACAATTGGAATGGGCTGCGGCCGCCAGTCGGAACATGGGCATTGATGTCAGCGTGAGTTTTACAGGTGCTTTCATTTGGCACACCGTATACCCTTGGCCTCAGCGACCACAAGGCCTGGTCAAATCTGCCTTTGGTGAGCTTGCCAAAAGGTGGGTCCCCATTTTAGATGTATATGAAGAGCACGGAGTGGATCTTTGCTATGAAATACATCCGGGAGAGGATGTGCACGATGGAATTACTTTTGAAATGTTTCGTGAGGCATGTGGGAACCATCGCCGTGCCAATATATTATACGACCCGAGTCACTTTGTCCTCCAGCAGTTGGACTATTTGGCATTCATCGACATCTACCATGAGTTTATTAAGATGTTCCATGTTAAGGATGCCGAGTTCAATCCGTCTGGTCGTGTTGGCGTCTACGGAGGATACCAAGATTGGGCAGATCGTGCTGGTCGATTTCGATCACTGGGAGATGGTCAGGTAGATTTTAAAGGCATCTTCAGTAAGTTGGCACAATACGACTATGATGGATGGGCAGTCCTGGAGTGGGAGTGTTGCATCAAGGATGGTGATCAGGGAGCAGAGGAGGGTGCCCAATTCATTAAAGACCACATGATTACCGTTACAGAAAAGGCTTTTGACGATTTCGCGGGAGGAGATCCTGACGAGAACTTAAACCGGAGCATCATTGGTGTGGGCTAGGGTCATTTTCGCCGCCGTGCTGCTGAGCCTTTCAATGGGACTGAGTGGCCAACCCCTTAAAGTTTCAGGGCGGGTATTGGATGTCCAGGATCGGCAGCCTCTCATCGCTGCGGTAATCGAAGTCAGCCAGGGTGATATTGAGCTACAGACGATTACCGATGAGGATGGACGATTTGCGATCGACGACCTATTACCGGGCATTTATCGCATTGCCATAAGCTATGTGGGATATCAGACCCAACTTATTGCTGGGGTAGATGTACGACACGGCCGACAGCGTCTGGGCGATTTTTTATTGACCAGTTCTGCTAATTCTTTCGATGAAGTGTTGGTGAAGGCCCCCGCTCGATATCATGGATTGTCCGTTTCAGAGATCCATACCATTACTGTGGAAGAGGTCCTCCGTTTTCCGGCTACCTTTTACGATCCCGCCCGAGTAGTCTCTAACTATGCAGGAGTCATTAGTGAAAATGATCAGGCCAATAGTGTTTCCGTGCGTGGGAATAATCCGTCGTTTGTAAAATGGTTTTTGCATGATGTGGAAATTGTCAATCCCAACCATCTCGCGAATGCCGGGGCTTTTGGCGATCGATCTGCGGCCAGTGGCGGAGGGGTCAATATTTTAAGTGCTCAATTAATGGATTATTCTCAGTTTCATAAGGGAGCCTTCGCCACCTCCCTTGGAAACGTATTGGGCGGAGCAATGGATATGCACTTTCGTAGTGGCGATACAGAGCGCGTCGGATTCAAAGGTCAAATCGGACTCATCGGCATAGATGCGGCGTTGGAAGGACCATTGATGTCAGGAAAAGACCACTCCTTTGTCGTAAACTACCGATACTCCACACTGGGGATACTTTCCGCCATGGGGGTAGAATTGGGTGATGAGGAAATCGGATTTCAGGACCTTGCCTTTAACTTTGATTTTTCTCTACCGCGGGGAAATTTGAATGTATTTGGAATGGGAGGGACCAGTTCCAATCGATTCCGAAGTCCAGAAGATGTGGCTTTATGGGAGACGTTCAAGGACCAGCAAGACATTGACTTTGAGGCGGAAATGGGCGCTCTGGGAGCATCCCTAAAATTGGGGTCCTTCACGGCTTCCGTTGTATACAGTGGCCTCGATCACAAACGGCAATCCAGTAGATATGCACCGATGCGTGCTTTTTCTCGAGAGTTTGAAGATGATCACATGCAGGAAAGCCGACTTGGCACTTACTTGAGCTACGGTCTCTCCTTGTCTGAGAATACCCGGCTCATGGTGGGAACCCGCATTTCTGCGATTGCGTATGAGTTGCTCACCGCCCGATATCTTGGAGAGGACTTTTCTTTCACTGCTGAAGACAACGGAGTTTTGTTGCAAGGTTTTGCCGATGTGGAGAGTTCCATTGTGGATAATTTCCGGGTTTCGGTGGGATTGCATGCTACCAGTTTTTCAATGACGGGTACAGGAAATCTCGAACCGAGAGTGAAAGCAACATATGATCTGGACGCACAAACCACATTGGGACTGGCCTATGGTTTGCATAGTCAGGTACCTGATGCTGCGATCCTCTTGCATCAGAGTGAGTCTGGATTGGACAATGCAGAACTGGATCTCATTAAGGCGCATCATCTGGGGCTTACTTGGAAGCGCCAGCTTAACAACACCGCAAAACTTGTAGTCGAACTTTACTATCAGAGCCTATTTGATGTTCCGGTGATTGCGGATGCGGGCAGTACTTTCTCGACCATCAATCATTTGCCTTATCGGCCTTTTCAACGCTTTGATAATCGAGGCACGGGATACAATACAGGACTCGAGATTGGATACTCCAAGTATTTTGAGGGTTCTACCTTTTTTGAAGGCAGCGCTACGTACTATAATTCACAGTACACGGCTTCTGATGGAGTGTCCAGAGATACGCGTTGGAATGGACGCTATGCCATGAATCTGACTGGAGGTAAAGAATTTACCCTGGGAGACCATGACAAGATCTTAGGACTCAACCTCCGAGCTTTTGTGCGGGGTGGATTTTGGGAAGGACCAATCGATCAGCAACTCTCTCAAGAAGCTTTGCGAACCGTCTATAGGGTCACTTCCGCCTTTTCAGAACAATTAGGCTCTTTTTACAAAGTAGATCTAAGGGTATACTACAAGCGTAACCGAAAGAAATACAGCAGTCTTGTAGGGCTCGATCTCTTGAATGTGACCAATGCCAAAGCGGTAGCATACTACATTTGGGATCCGATGCTGGAAGAAAGAGATGTGGTTGAGCAACTAGGGCTTATTCCTAATCTAAGTTATCGAATCGAATTCTGATGAAGATTGTACATCTGTTGGTGGCGATTCTCTTTGTGCTGTTTGCCTATTGGCAAATTAATGATCCAGACCCCATCGGATGGATCGTAATTTATCTGGGGGTATCGCTGGTTGCGATTAGGGCTTTTTCTGGTAGAGAATCGATGACTTTGGCCCTGGCGGGATCTGCTGCTGCTTTTTTTGGGATTGTGCTGTTAGTGCCTGATTTCGTCTCCTGGTTGACCGGTGGTATGCCTACGATCACAGGGTCGATGCAAGCAGAATCTCCCCATATCGAACTGGTACGAGAGTTCTTGGGTTTCTTCCTTGCAGGCATCGCCTACGCACTTTATTTTAGAAAGGCAGTCAAGAAGAATACGTGTTTTGAAAGTACGGAGTCACGAAATGGACTTTGAAAAAGAGGTATTGGAGCCCAGCGAATCCACGCCGATTCTGGTGGATTTTTGGGCACCCTGGTGTGGACCATGCCGTGTACTGGGCCCGGTGCTTAATGCAGTGGCAGAAGAACGATCCGACTTTGTATTGATTAAAGTCAATACGGAGGAGGAGCAAGACTTGGCCAATGCATACCAGATAAGAAGCATCCCCAATGTCAAGTTGTTTCACAAGAGAGCGGTCATAGCGGAGTTTGCTGGTGCGTTATCAGCGGTCCAGGTGAACAAGTGGTTGGATGAAAATCTGCCTTCGATAGAAAAGGAGTCCTGGAGTGAACTGGAGCAAGAACTTGGGTCGAGGAACCCAAGTGATCAAATCGAGATGGTGCAGGAGTTCATAAGGGTACATCCAGACCATGTGACGGCAAAACACACCCTCGCACGTTTGATCGTATTTCAAGACCCGGAGCAGGCCTTTGCCTTGACCGAGGATATTCGACAAGGTCATCCAGACTACACATTAAGGGAAGACATCACTGCCCTGAAGCAGTTGGTTGAACTGGATGACCCTACCGATGGCCCGGTGCAATCCCTTATGCTCACCGTGCGGGATTTGCTGGCAGCGCTGGCATTTTCAGAAGCTGCCTTGACCATCACTGAAGCCGTTCAGGCAGATCGGAGCTATATGAACGATCTCCCCAGGCGGACAGGCATCGCCCTTTTCCGAATACTGGGAAATCAACATCCGGTGACCAAGGAGCGACGAAGGTTTTTTGACATGGCCCTTTACTGAGGCATTAATTGGTAGCTAAATGATGAGAAAAGAACGCACTGGGGTTATGCTTATGGTGGCCTTTAGCCTCCTGCTTAACCCTACCTGGGCTAGTGCACAGCGTATTTTCTTGACGGATGCGCAAGTATTTGATGGTTATGCCAGTCGAGTAGGATGGACAGTGGTGGTGGAAGCGGATAGCATTTTGTATGCTGGACCATCGGGTCAGGCTCCAAGAGCGGAGTCTGAAGATGCAGTGCACAGCTTGCCTGGCAAAACAGTTTTGCCAGGCCTGATTGAAGGTCATTCACATTTCCTTCTGCACCCCTATGACGAGACTCCTTGGACCGATCAAGTAATGTTGGAATCTCATAGCGAGCGTGCCATCCGAGCAGTAAATCATGCAGCATCCACTCTTAAGGCGGGTTTTACAAGCGTGAGAGACCTAGGTAGTGAGGGGGCCGGCTATGCCGACGTAGGAATAAAGACAGCCATTGAAAAGGAGATTGTTCCTGGTCCCCGAATGCAAGTAGCGGGACGCGCAATCGTCGCTACAGGTAGCTATGGACCTAAAGGATATGCCCCTCATGTGCCAGTACCCATAGGGGCTCAAGTGGCTGATGGAGCAAGCCTTGAGTCGGTCGTTCGCGAACAAATCGGTCACGGTGCCGACGTGATCAAGGTGTACGCAGACTATCGCTGGGGACCAGGTGGAACGGCAATGCCCACCTTCACCTTAGAGGAGCTTAAGACCATTGTCAACACGGCCGCACTCAGCGGGAGAAAGGTGGTGGCACATGCTTCGACACCCGTAGGCATGGAGCTTTCGGCTCGCGCGGGTGTAAGCACCATCGAACATGGGGATGGGGCGACCATGGAGGTTCTTTCCTTAATGAAGCAATACAATGTCGCGCTCTGTCCCACTCTCGCAGCTGGAGATGCCATTATGCAATATCGGGGCTGGAAGAAAGGGATCGAAGAGGATCCTCCTCGCATCATTAACAAAAAGAAGTCGTTTGCTTTGGCGATCGAAAGTGGCGTGAGAATATGCGCAGGAGGTGACGTAGGGGTCTTCCCTCATGGCGACAACATTCGCGAGTTGCTCATGATGGAAGAATATGGGATGGAGCGAATAGAGGTATTGCGATCCGTCACCAGCACCAATGCCGAAGTCCTGGGCTTCAATCGACTGGGGCGTCTTCGCAAGGGATTTTTGGCAGATATCGTGGTGGTAAATGGAAATCCCCTGGAAGATCTGAATGCCCTCCGGTCTCCTCTCCATGTTTATAAAGATGGCCGATTATACTAATGGCTCAATCGGGTGGTGACATGTACGCCAGCCTCAAGTGTGCGATGCACTGGACAACGATCTGCAATCTCTAAAAGGCGGCTACGTTGTTCGGGACTAAGGTCTCCTTCCAAGTCTATTTGCCTTTCGATGTGATTGATCTTACCGTCCTTGCCTACTTCTGCGGTACATTCCTGACAATCTTCGGGGTGGATTTTGCCGTAGTTGAGGTGGACTTGCACTTGCTGTAGGTCCCATTTCTTTCTCCTGGCATACATATGTAAAGTCATAACAGTACATGCACCAAGTGCTGAGCTGAGCAATTCGTAGGGAGAAGGTCCGTAGTCATCTCCGCCCACCGATGTGGGCTCGTCTGCGGTTAAGTAGTGCTTGCCAGCCTTGATCTTAGTAGTATAACCATCTTCTTGATGGAGACTGGCCACCACTTGGAAGTCACTCTTGAGGGGCCGATCTGTGCGCGGCCTGACAAGATAGCGCGTGGCCCATGAAGCGATAACATTGCCCACATAGTCGGCATCTTCCTTCTTGGTTAGAATATGATCAGCTCCATCTAAAGAGACAAAACTCTTGGGATGCAGTGCTTTGCGGTAGTAGTTGGCTGCATTTTCGATCCCCACGACATTGTCAATAGGGGAGTGCATGATCAAAAAAGCCTTGCGCCAGTCCCGAACAATATCTCCAATGTCTTTCCCTTTGAGCGATTCGATGAAGTGTGATTCAATCCTGAAATTGCGTCCCGCAATCACCACTTCAGCAAATCCCCTGGCCCCGATATCCTCCAGTGCCTCATCCATCAAATGAGTGACATGGGCAGGTTCAGATGGGGAACCTACAATGGCGACCCCGCGGACTTCGGGGAGTTGTGCAGCTGCAAAAACCACGGCAGCTCCCCCCAGGGAGTGGCCTACCATGAGTTGAGGAGCTTCGTGTTGTTCTTGTAGATACTGGTAGGCAGCGATAATGTCTGTGATATTGGTCGAAAAATTTGTCTTGGCAAATTCTCCTTCACTCTGTCCAAGTCCGGTAAAATCAAAACGAAGGACTGCGATGCCTGCGGAGGCTAAGGTGCGACTGATGTTGGTGGCAGCTGGGAGGTTCTTGTTGCAAGTAAAGCAATGGGCAAAAACGGCATAGGCAAGTGGGTCCTGATCAGCAGGGACTTCAAGTCTTGCCGCTAGTTCGTGCCCTTCGTGGTTGGTAAATGAGATTCGCTCTGTAGGCATACATAGTAAGGTTATGTACTTTAAATGTACATCAGATCCCCGATCATCGGCTGGGAAGGCCAACATCGGACGAGAGATTTATGGATGTTCGTCATTGGCATGACACTCGCCCAACCATTTTGCGCTCTAACCCGTCTTTACTTATTACAAACCGAATGCACTCGTCCACACAAAAAACGCTATGGAAATGAAGAATCGTAAAATGCCCCGCTCTTTCTATGAAGCAGGAATCAAGACGAAAGCAGGATTGGCGGGCTGCTGTCTCCTTGTACTCAATCTTGTGATCGCCGGTTGCGGGAAAGAAGCAGCCACTGAGGATGTGGGCGTGGTAGGTGTATGGGAGTTGGTAGAAGTCTTGGCAGATCCAGGCGACGGCAGTGGAACCTTTCAACCTGCCCAAAGTGATCGCAAGATGAACTTTCGAGTTGACAACGTGGTCGAATCGGACGTGTCGTTTTGTCGGGGCACTGTGACTGACCCACCCTTCGAAGCCAATTATTCAAGCAGTAGTTTAACCATTGAGCCTGTCGGTTGTGCTGGCTCATTACCCATTCGATACGAACTTAGCGGGCGTGATTTGATCATCAGCTACACCTGCATAGAACCCTGTCGAGAAAAATACCGTAGGGCTTCGGATCAGTGAAGCGGTGGTTCAGCGCACAATTGTGAATGCGATGGGATGCTCCCCTGGTGCGCATTTGGAAGCAATGACTTCTAAAACTACGGCATGAGGAGGCCCCTCATGACACCACTCTTCCAGTGTATCGAGATCGCGAGATGGTCCATAGGCTCGTATCAGAACGGATCCATCTTCTTCATTTTGAACGGTACCCGTAAGGGCCAATTCCTCGGCCTTTATTTTCGTACTTGCACGGAACCATACCCCCTGTACTTTCCCTTTGACTTGAATTCTTCGGCACCGCGTCATCGCTTACCTCGTCAGATTCCGCAGGGCCACGATTTCCCGATACCGTTGACGTGCTTCAGCAGCAGGCGCGCCAAAATAGGTCTTGCCAGCTTCCAGATTGTTCATCACTCCGGTTCCAGCAAGGATCGTCACATCATCTTCGATGACTAAATTATTGGTAATCCCCACTTGTCCCATAATACGCACTCGATCGCCAATGATGGTCTTCCCACCGATCCCGGACTGACCGGCAATGAGACAATGTTCTCCAATCTCGACACCATGGCCTAAGTGTACCTGGCTGTCCAGTTTGGTGCCCTTGCCGATCCGCGTGGATCCCGATATGCCTCGATTTATGGTGCAGAGAGAGCCGATGAATACGTCATCACCAATCATGACATTGCCACCGGAGTGCCATTTTTCCCGATGGGTCCCATGATCCTTAAAGTAAAATCCATTGGTGCCAATGCATGTTCCAGCATCGATGATTACACGATCACCGATTTGGGTCTGGGCCGATATGTAACAATTGGCTTGAATGTGCCCATCCTCCCCAATGACGACCCCAGGTCCAATGGTTACGCCCGGCTCAATCACAGTGCGATCGCCAATGATGGCCGTTGGGTCAATCCTTTCATGAATACGGTTGTTTGGCCGATGCTGGTAGATCAGGTCATTGTAGCAGCGGAAAGGTTCGTCCACTACCAACAGGGTTTTATTGGCCGGGTAGGGGACCTCCTTATTGAGTAGAATGACAGAAGCGTCAGACTCTAGTGAGGTCCTAAAGTACTTTTCGACATCGACAAATGTCAGATCTCCGGGTTCTACCTTGTGTATTTCATTGACGCCATATATCATTCTGGTCTCATCACCAAGGACCAAGGCTCCTATCTTGGCAGCCAAGGCAGCCGCCGACATCGGGTTAGGTAGACGCATAGATTACTTTGACGCTAAGATCAGTACATTTTTTCATAGTACTCGTGCGCCATACGAGCAGAATCAAAAAACGGTAATACGTCTCGCATGCTTTGTTTAAACATCTGCATCCAATCAGCCTGGCGATCGTAATACATCGGCAGTATCTCCGTATTGAGAATGCGGTAGGAATGATCTAGGTCATGAAGATCGATGTCTATCCCCTGTACCTCTGGACCTGGGGTTGGTATGACAAAGGCATTGTGACCGTGCTGAGCAAATTCGGGTATCCAACCATCGTAAGTCGAGAAATTGATCGAACCATTCATGGCAGCGGTCATGCCACTGGTTCCTGAGGCTTCTCGGGTTACTACCGGCGTATTGAGCCAGATGTCAGAACCTTGCTTTAGCAGTTTAGAGAGCTTAAGCTCGTAACCCACCAAGACCGCACAGTTTTCGTAATCGCGACAAATTCTTGCGAGGTTATTAAAGGTGTTAATGGCACCATAGTCCATCGGATAGGGTTTACCGGCCCATATGATTTGCACGGGTCGATCGGCATCAGATAGAAGTTGTTCAAACCTTTGCACATCTCGTGTTAGGAGATCAGCGCGTTTGTATCCCGCAAATCTTCTTGCCCACACGATCGTCAAGGTGTTAGGGTCAAATATCTTTCCGGTCTGGTCCACCACTTCTTGAAAGAGGGATTTCTTCATTTCCGCCTTTCTCTTACGCAGCATTTCGTCGTCGTCCTGTTGAAGTGCTGCTGTGAGTGCTAAGTCATGCCAGTAGGAAAAATTTTGAGAGTTCGTCACATGGTCGATTTCGCAAACGCCATCATATCCAGACCACATCTTTCTTGCTACTTCCCCGTGCATTTTGCTCACCCCGTTGGCTTTTTTCGAAAGGCGAAGTGCGCCGAGTGTCAGATTAAAGTGACCATTTTCGACACCGGTGATTTTTCGAACGTCCTCGAGGTCGTTGTCATGAAAGAATCCCATCTTCTTGAGCAAGTGGATATCATGCACTTCATTGCCTGCTTCCACTGGTGTATGCGTCGTGAATACAAATTGTTCCTTAATCTTAGCCAGGCTCTTATGTTCAAAATACATGTCGAAAATGGCAGGCAGCCCATGTGCTTCATTGAGGTGAATGCGATCGGGTTCAAACTTCAATTGGCGCAAGAGTTCTGCTCCTCCCCGACCCAGGAGAATATACTGGGCGATCTTTGCCGAGGGTACTGAATCATACAATCGATGGCAAATCGTTTGTGCCAGGTGATCATTTTCCGGAAGGTCTGTCGAGAGAAAGAACATCGGAGCCGTCTTAAATCGATCTGGTGGGAGATACCAAGCCTTAACTTTGACCGGATGCTTATCGACGGAAATGTCAAAGACAATCCCAGTGTCCTCTAGGTAGTTGTAGAACCTTTCTAAAAAAAGCACCTCCATGGAGGAGTCCTGGCTACGAATCTGGTCGTAGTAACCGTACTTCCAGAGAATGCCCACACCAATCAGATTTTGGCCAAGCTCATATGCACTGCGCATATGGCTACCAGCCAAATACCCCAGACCCCCTGAGAATGTTTTGAGCGCTTGATCTATGCCAAATTCCATGCAGAAATAGGCAACCTTCTTGGAGTATTGTGGATCTATCTGGTAGGGTACCTGAAAAGCTCTTGTGCTCATCTTTGAAAATTTAGGCGGCAAATATAGAAAGGAAGCAGAAAGAGGACTGGAAACTCTGGACATTATTGTGATGCTCAGACAAGCATCTGTGACCGGATGTTCTTATCTTTCTGGCGTTTCCACACTCATAATCTTATTGGTACCCAGATCGAACACATCGATAATGTGATCTAACTAGTGTGATATGTACAAAGTAGTTTTTAGCCTTTTTCTGACTTTAAGTGTTCTTTCTGAGCTATCGGCTCAACTTGTTCTTGAAGATTACCTGACATCGGGCCTGTCCAGTGTGACCGACATCGCCAATGCCGGCGACAATTCCAATCGACTTTTCTTTGCGGAGAGGGACGGAGATGTATGGGTCAACCCTGTAGGAACGACTACCTTGACGAGATTTCTCGACATCAACCCAACTTTTGGAAGTGGTGGAGATGAGCGGGGTCTCTTGGGCCTGGTCTTTCACCCTAATTATGCCTCAAATGGGTATTTTTTCGTGAATTACACCACTACACAAGGGGGTCAATTGGTCACACGGGTGTCGAGATTTCAGGTGAGTAGTGGCAATGTCAATCAGGCTAATGCTTCCAGTGAAGTCATCATATTGCAGTTCGATCAACCATTTGGTAACCACAATGGAGGTGGTCTGGCAATGGATAATCAGTACTTATACATAGCCTCCGGAGATGGAGGCAGCGGAGGAGATCCGGACGAATTGGCTCAAGATTTGACCTCACCACTCGGTAAGATTCTGAGGATCACACCCAGCACTTCATCTTCTGCGACCAATTTCAATGCTCATACAGTCCCTACAAATAATCCGTATGCAACCAGTGGTGGTGATACGGTTCCTGAGATTTGGCATGTAGGTGTGCGGAATCCCTGGAGGATTCACATTGATGAGCAAGACCGCCTATGGATTGCGGATGTGGGGCAAAGTGCTCGTGAAGAAATAAATTTAGTCTCGAATGGGTCCCCCATAAATTTTGGGTGGGATTGTAGAGAAGGGAAGATCGAATTTGAGCAGAGCTCTTGTGTTGAAGGGGCAGACTATCGAGATCCTATTTGGGATTATGCCAATCCCAGTGTTGGCAGAAGTGTCACCGGAGGAGTGGTATTGCCTGCCAGTCGCTACCCCAATTTTAATGGGCACTACATCTTTGGCGACTACGGCAGCGACCGAATATGGACCTTGACGACCAATGGGACATCGGCCAGTGTGACGGAGTTAAATGAGACCATTACCAGAGTAAGCACCTTTGGCCTTGATGAATCCGGCAATGCCTATGGAGCTAGCCTGACCGGAACCATATATCGTTTTTCTGATGCAGCGCTACCGGTAGCACTGATCAATACCGGGATAGAGCGCATTGACGAGCGGGTGAGATTGCACTGGACAACCAGCTTCGAACTCAACGCATCTCATTTTGAGATCGAACGAAGAACTGCAGGAGCAGCCTTTGAAAAAGTGGGCAACGTCACGGCCAAGGGCAATAATCAAGACGGAGGAACGGACTATCAATTTTTAGATCAGGTGGAAAATGCTGGCCATTATTTCTATCGCCTCAAAGCCATGGATCTGGATGGCTCCTATGACTACTCCATGATTTTAGACATTGTGATTGATCATCGAAGTGAGCTACTCATAACCCCTAATCCAGCCATAGGCCGAGTAGTGGTACAACTCCCTCAGATCCGCCAAGATGGCCACCTGTTAGTATTGGACATGCAAGGCAAGGTCCAGGCAAACCAACCGATAACGGCCGGTCAGGGAACCGCTGCCATCGATGCTTCTCAGTTTGCAACCGGTATGTACATCGTGCGGCTGCAGGTTCCAGGGCTTACCCTCAATCGGAAACTGGTACTCGATCGCTAGACGCTCTACAGGTTTGTAGCTATTGTAAACGTTTGATTATAGAGCACATCCTTGGTGCTATACAGATCCGATGTGGCTGAAGGTGATGATAATTTATCAATGCGCTTCCAACCAGTTGGCACCGTGTCCCATCCCGACCACAATCGGCACGGACAAATTGGGAAGAGCATTTTTCATTTCTGTTTCAATAAGTTCCTCCAGAAGCGGGAGTTCTTCTATCAATGCATCGAAGACCAACTCATCATGCACTTGCAGTATCATTTTGGATTTCAGTTGCTTTGCCTTCATTTGAGCATGGATATTGATCATGGCCAGCTTAATCATGTCCGCTGCAGTTCCCTGAATCGGTGTATTGACCGCAATGCGTTCGGAACCACTTCTGGCCATACCATTTCTGGAATTGATGTCGCGCAGTTGCCTTCGACGGCCTAATAAAGTTTCTACGAAACCATGCTCTCGGGCAAAGGCAACCGTTTCTTCCATATAGCGCTTTAGTCCCTGATACTGCTTAAAATATTGTTCAATGAGTTGCTTTGCCTCAGCGCGTTTGATGCCCAGTTGTCGGGAAAGGTTTGTTGAGCCTGCGCCGTAGGTAATGCTAAAATTGACGGTTTTTGCATTTCGACGCTGATCAGCAGTGACGTCCTCATAGGGAGTGTCATACACGCGTGCAGCGGTGGCAGTGTGGATGTCCTGTCCTTTTTGAAAAGCCTCCAGCATGGCTTCGTCTTTGCTGATCTCTGCAATCAGACGCAATTCGATCTGAGAATAATCTGCAGAGAGGAAAGTGTGTTTGTCGTCCCGTGGAATAAAGGCCTCCCTAATCTTGCGGCCTTCTGGAGTCTTGATGGGGATGTTCTGCAGGTTAGGGTTGTTGGAACTCAGGCGTCCTGTAGCAGCCAATGCTTGATTGAAGCTGCTGTGGATGCGCCCACTACGAGGATTGACCATGAGCGGAAGTGCATCAACATAAGTAGAACGAAGTTTTGACAGCATGCGATGGCGCATGATGTTGGCTACGATTTCATGATCACGCGCCAATTCGCTCATTTTATCTTCGTCAGTCGAATACTGACCGCTCTTTGTCCTGCGCCAGCGATAGGGGATTTTAAGGCGGTCAAATAAAATTTCGCCCACTTGTTTCGGGGATCCGATGTTAAATCGGTGGCCACCTGCTGCCTTATAGATTTTACTTTCTTGTCCAAGAATCTCCTCCTGCAGTTCCTGGCTATAGGCATTGAGGAAAGGAACATCAAGATTGACACCACTGTGTTCGATATCGCCCAAGACTTCGATCAAGGGTGCTTCAATTTTATCATAAAGCTCCCGTAAGTTTTCTTGCTGCAACTGTTCAAACAAAACGTTTTCGAGTTGAAGAGTAATGTCTGCGTCCTCTCCCGCGTACTCGGTCAGTCTCTCATTGTCAATGTCGCGCATGCTCAATTGCTTAATTCCCTTCTTGCCAATGAGCACTTCAATGGGCATCGGCTCATAGTTTAGGAAAGTCTCCGCCAGATAGTCCAACGAGTGCTTCTTTTCCGGATCAAGCAGATAGTGGGCCAGCATGGTATCATGAAAGGTCCCTTTTAGGTCAATGCCATACCAGCGTAACATGATGGAATCATACTTGATATTCTGACCCACGACCGTTTTGCTGCTGTCCTCCCATATGGGTCTAAACCGGTTAAGCTCCTCTTGGGCTGCTTTCTGGTCCCGCGGGATGGGGACGTAATATGCCTCTCCCGGCTTTACAGAAAAAGCAATGCCCACGAGCTCGGCCTGATTGGGATCTATTCCAGTCGTTTCGGTGTCGAAGCAGTACACTTCGCTGTTCGCAAGCTGGTTGAGCAGTCCCTCGCGGGCTTCAGCGCTGTCGACCAAGTGGTAGGTGTGTGGCGTGTTTTTTAGGTTTCGATCTACGAGGGAAATGTCATCGTCGGTAAACTGTGCTTTTGCTTCTGGTGATGCAGGCAGCGACTCGCCAAAGAGGTCTTGTTGTGCTCCTTCACCTCCCGAACCTAAAATGGTTTTTGACAGCGTTCTAAATTCCAGTTCCTTAAAGACTTCTAAGAGAGCAGGACGATTTAGAGGAGTCAATCGGTATCTCTCTTCATCGAATTGAATGGGAGATTCTATATTGATCGTGGCCAGCTTCTTAGAAAGCAGTCCCTGTTCTGCAAAGGTTTCAACATTCTCCCGCTGCTTACCCTTGAGTTGGTCGGAAGAAGCTATAATGCCTTCGACGGTGTCAAACTGCTTCAAAAGTTTGGCGGCAGTCTTGGGTCCAATGCCTGGAATTCCGGGAATGTTGTCGACGCTGTCTCCCTGTAATCCCAGCATGTCGATTACCTGATCTACACGCTCAATTTGCCACTTTTCTAAAATTTCCTTCACCCCCAAAATGTCTACTCCATTGCCTTGACGCGAGGGCTTGTACAAGTAAATGTTTTTTGAAACCAGTTGAGCAAAGTCCTTGTCCGGAGTAACCATGTAAACGGTAAAGCCTTCCTTTTCTGCTTGCTTTGCCAATGTGCCAATGACATCATCCGCCTCATAATCTTCAAGTGTGGCAATGGGTATGTTGAATCCTTCCACAATCCTTCGGATATAGGGCATGGCAATGGTGATGTCTTCCGGCTGAGCATCACGGTTGGCCTTGTACTCAGGGTACATGTCGTTTCGAAAAGTCTTGGACGTAACGTCAAACGAAACGGCAATGTGGGAGGGCTGCTGATGCACGAGGATGTCCCAAAGGGAACGCACAAATCCCGTGATGGCCGAAGTGTTTAAGCCATTTGAGTTGTAAAGGGGCCTGCTGATAAACGCAAAATGTGCTCGATACACCAAAGCATTTCCATCGAGCAAGAAAAGTTTTTTCATCATGTGCAATTATAAGCCAATTCTATCTGTCCCTTGAGTCCGACCTGGATGGAATCGTCGTGATCATCGCTACATTAAATAACACACTGCTCCGCATTCGCTGGAAGACGTCGAGCATCACAAAGAAAAAGGCCCCTGCGTAAGCATACGCAAAGGCCCTCGAAAAATAGTTTAGGACTTATCGGTATTTAGAATCCTACGGTATATGCGAGGCCTAGACCCCAGAGTGTCTGCAATCCGTCCTCAGAACTGCCTTTGGCAAGGGCAAATTGCTTGTTGTTTCTCAAACCTAAGGTAAGGTTTATCCCTATTCCTTTCCAAACATTGTCGATAATGAAATTATTGAACCACGTCCAGTTGCTGAGGTCACTTGCGGCGAGCGCAGGCGTTGCTTCGTCATCTCCACTATAAGCGAGGAAAGCATTGAGGTTAGAATTCCACTTGACGCCATCGGTGATTTGGCCGGTATAGGTGGCACCAATCTTCGCTCCAGCAGCAGAAGAAAAGTCTCCACTAGGAAGAACAATTTGATACGCCAGTGGATGAACCACCACGGCAAGCTCTGTGATGGGAGTCCAGGTGAAACCCGCACTAAATGTGAGAATGCCAGGGTTGAAAAACTCAAAGATGGTGGTTTCAAAACGTGCTTCGGACGATATGGCTACATTCTTAATAAAGTAGTATCCACCTAGTGAAGAGGCCTCGAAGTAACTGCTCTTGGCACTCAACTCTTCTTCACTGCCATCCAGATTGGTAATCTTGGACTTGCTACGGCCCATGTTCATGACCAAAGAGTTTCTCCAAAATGCTTTCTCCGCGTTGTTATTGGCAAATCCTAGAAAACCTGCTTGCCATCCTGTGGCCGAAGTGGTGGGATCGTCGTTGGCAAACCAGTTATTGGTGCCATTGAGATTGGCTCCCAGGGAGATGGAAGCGCCCTTTGTCCAACCGGGAAAGGACCTGATTTCCTTGTCGATTGCTGCTATTTCTTCATTGATTCCTGCTGCGACCGCCTCTTTTTCCGCTTTCTGTGCTTTCAATTCTTCAAGCGTCTGGCCGAAGACCATCGATGCTGAGCATAGGAATATGAGATTGAGAATAATTCTCTTCATTGCTTGTTGTAATTTGATTTATGTATTGATATTATTCGTGTATTTCGACTTCTTGTTCGGAGATTTTGTGCAGAGGAATCACCAACCGCCCTTTTTCTGTTTTCAAGGTTACACTGGACTTATCCACATCGATGATTTTTCCCGTACGCGAACCCATTGTAATCGTTTCTCCGACCTTTAGACGATCCTTATCATAAAAAGACGAAAGCATGTTCGAAAAAATATTCTTGGAGGCCAGTCCATAGCCCAATCCAAAAGCTAAGACCACTCCACCTAGGACGATGGAAATGTTCGAAGCCAGAAAATCGGTGTCGATGCCGGCCTGATTGAGGGACACCAGGACCACATTGATCAGTATAAAATAGAACACAAAGGAACTGATCATTTTGGCGGAAGGAATCCCCAAAGATTGACATGTTGTGAGTACTGCTTTTCGGATAAGGTCAGCCAGCAACAAGCCAATAACCAAGAGTACCATTGCCGTAATGGCAACAGGGATATAATTAATAATATCGCTAACTAAGCTAGAAAGCTCCGGCATTCCGAGAACGTCTGTACCAGCTATAATGAAAATGAGGAAGACCATATAGTAGATGATCTTCGATAGAATCTTAGACGGCACAATGGAAACCCGCGACTTTTCGATCAGGTCGATCTCATTGAGGCGATCGGCAAGTCGATCAATCTTTATGCTTCTAAAGAATCTGGCTACAATTCTCGCAATGAGCTTCGCAATGATCCATCCAATAATGAAGAGCAGGAGCGCTCCTAACAGATTGGGAACCTTGCTAAAAAAGGACTGGAGCAATACTTGCAATTGCTCCAAGAGGTCTAGTTTAATTTGTAGTGCAATCATTTGATTTATTTATAGGGATTCAAGCTTCCAGATGAGGGTACCGATGGGGCTTGTCCTCGTCAGCGTCGGGCGACTTGGGGTTCTTGCCGCCACCCAGCATGCCCGTTAACAGCATCAGTAATTTGGGTATAAATAGGTCAGTAATACTGCCTATGAAGGAGAAGATGTTCCTTGAGCTTTCGATCTCTTCTCTTATGGAACCCGGTACTTCTTCCAGGCCTCTTTCTTCTTCTTCACTCAACCTTTGGAAATTATTCATAAGACGGCATTTTTATAAGTTTCGTGGTGAGCCAGCTTAAATTTGTGCTTGGCCCTTTTCAAGCGCATTTTGACGGCACTCTCAGACAAAGACAAAGCCGCAGCTATGTCTTGAATGCTCATGCCATCTTGGTACTTCATTAAGAGTATAATTTTGTCGTTCTCATTTATCTGGTCCAATACAACTTTTAGTTGATTGATTTGGATTTCTAATATTTCAGCATCACTCACTTCTTCCACCTCGTGATCGGGAATGTCTTCAGGAGGCTTACTTGAAATGTGGCGACCCTTTTTCTGTTTCCTGATCGTATCGATGCAGTAGTTATAAGTCACGGAGTAGATCCAAGTTGAAAATTTCGATTTGCCTGTGAAGGTTGACATCTTCAAGAGGATCTTTACAAAAATCTCTTGCGTAGCGTCAGTAGCATCAGACTCATTTTTCAAAAGGGATACGCACTTTCCGTAGACTTTTCCTGCATATCGATTGTAGAGAAGATCAAAATAGTACCCTCGTTGTGTTTCCAAATACAGAGACACAAGCTCATCGTCCGACAGAACTTTGTTTTTCGAGGGGTTCAACTGAGGCCTATTCGTTATCTTACTTTACAATTCGCAGTTTAGACGGGAGGTCTTGGCTAAAGTAACATTTCCAAACCTCGTCAAAAGCTGTGCGAAAGGTAAAGCTTAACTCAGACAAAAGTAAACAGTACAATTACGTCCATGATCATAGAGGGGGACCAAATGGTGCGCATCGGCAGGAGGACCTTTGAACAACTCATCAGTAGAGACGCAATCGATCATCGTATAGGCGAAATGGCGGATGACCTGACCGAGCAATACCGCGATCTCGAGCCCGTGTTTATTGTTGTGCTCAATGGAGCCTTTATTTTCGCTGCCGATCTTTTAAGGGCATGCGCTTTGGACTGCGATATCCAGTTTGTCAAGCTCTCTTCTTATCAAGGTACGTCCTCAACTGGGGTGATCCAACAGATTCTGGGAGTCCAGATCCCGCTGCGTGGACGACATGTCATTGTCGTGGAGGACATTGTCGATACCGGTAGGACCCTGAAGTACTTCGCAGAGTTGCTTCGCAAAGAGCATCCCGCCTCCATCGAGTTTGTCACCCTTTTGTCAAAGCCCGATTGTCACGAAACTCGATTCGAATCACCCTACATCGGTTTCGAGATCCCAAACGCCTTCGTCATTGGCTATGGTTTGGATCTGGATGGCAGGGCCAGGAATCTTGATTCCATCTATCAGCTAAGGGATGAATCTCCTTAGGAATACTACTACAACTAATACTAAAACAGAACGAACGTGGATCCTACCAGGCTTTTCGACTTTATCAAATACCAGATTGACCACTACCCTCAGGATAAGTGCATTGGTGAGATTGTAGAAGGACAGACCCGCTATCTGTCCATACACGAGGTGGAGGCACAATCGAATCAGATTGCCCGCGGCATGCAAGCACTTGGGTTAGCATCGGGTGATCGCGTAGCTATGGTGATGTATCGCAACAGACCTGAATTTGTCTTGCTGGACCTGGCCATGCAGAAAGCAGGTCTGGTAAGCGTGCCCATGTATCCCACCATCAGTGCCAAAGACTATGAGTACATCTTAAATGATTGTCAGGCAAAAGCGATCTTTTTTGGGACGGGAGATTTAGAACAAAAGATCAACCATGCCCGGTCTTCCTGTCCCGCCCTGGCCCATTGCTATCGATTGGACGAAGCAGATAGCACGCATCCATTATGGACAGAACTTTGGAAAGATCAGGCCGCGGATGACTTGGACACCAGCCAGATCCAGCCGGAGGATCTGGCCACTATTATCTACACGTCGGGCACGACTGGTGATCCCAAAGGCGTCATGCTTAGCCATCGCAATATTGTCGAAAACGTTAAGTCAGTCAACAATGTGACACCGTTAAAACCCGGAGATCGAGTGCTCAGCTTCCTGCCCCTTTGTCATATTTTCGAGCGCTCTGCATCCATGTCATATATATATGGCGGCTACGAGGTCACTTTTGCGGGATTGGATAACCTTGGCGGTGAAGACGGTGATCTTCGCAAGATCGCGCCCCATTTTATGACCTGTGTCCCTCGATTGCTGGAGAAAATCTATGAGAGCATTTACGCCAAAGGAATGGCACTTACGGGAGCCAAGAAGAAGTTGTTCTTTTGGGCACTCGCCCTCACCGAAGACTATGCCTTCGATAAAACCTATGGCGGCCTTGCCCAGATCAAGCGTTCCATTGCGGATAAACTCATATTCAGCAAATGGCGAGAGGCCCTGGGAGGGAACCTAAGGGGTATTCTTTCTGGCTCTGCACCTTTGTCGCATCGCATTGCACAGGTTTTTTCTGCTGCCGGTATTCCCATCCGAGAGGGTTACGGTTTGACGGAATCATCCCCTGGCATCACCATCGGGCGCTATGAACCTAATCAAGCCCTATTGGGTACCGTGGGACCGACTCTTGATGGTGTGGAAGTGAGGATTGATGATGCTGACGGAGATTATGCTGCGGATGAAGGAGAGATACTGGCCAGTGGACCCAACATCATGATCGGATACTATAATAAGCCTGAAGAAACCGCGCAAACCCTGGTGGAGATTGACGGAAAAACCTGGCTTCGCACCGGCGATATCGGCAAAATGGTCTCTGGACCGGGAGGTCTGCAATACCTTAAGATTACAGACCGAAAGAAGGAGTTGCTTAAAACGTCTGCAGGCAAATATGTTGCTCCCGCACCAATCGAGAATAAGTTGAAGGAGCACATTCTAATCGAGAATGCCATGTTGATCGGCGACCGCAGAAAGTTTGTCTCTGCCCTTATCGTAGTGTCTGAAAATGCAGTACGTACGCTTTGCCAAGAAGAGTTAAACGTAAGTGCAACTGCACTTAGTGAGCTGATCGAACTGCCAGCAGTAAAGGAAAAGTACCAGGCCGTCATAGACGACATAAATGCTTCGTTAGCGCGTCACGAGCAAATCAAACGTTTCTCGCTATTGGATCAAATTTGGGAACCCATCAAGGCCGATGGAAGTACAGGTGAGCTGACTCCTACCCTTAAGCTAAAGCGGCGTATTATTCTCAGCAAATTTGCAGGGCAGATCGACTTGCTGTATACGGGCTAGGGCTTCAGTATCTTAGCCCGTTCGAGATTTTATTTTCGCAAGCAGACGCTCTGCCACACTCTTGGGCACTCAGAAGTCGTTACAAAGTCTCTAAAGAAATCACAATGGTACGACGACCTTTGCAATTGCTTTTCTTGATCGCCCTATTATTAGGATGTGAGAAGGCCCCTTCAGGACAATTTGAGATCACGGGCACTATCGAAAATACAGACCCGGAATTTCCAATGGTGGTCCTGAATCGATTTGATCCTATATCTCAAACACGAACACCCGTCGATACTGCAAAGTTGGATGAGCATGGCCATTTTACCATGGAGCTTGCCCTGGCAGAGCCGGACTTATTCCAGCTGCGGATGCCAGGAAAACAAACCGCCACGATAGTACTGGATCCGTCAGAAGACAAGCTCCAGATAGAAGCAGAGGGAAAGCGAAACGGGAGTTTTAGCGTTTCTGGGTCAGAAGCAACACGTCTGCTACTGGGTTACGATGCTTTTCGCAAAGAGTCAAATGAACGACTGATAAGACCTGCTTATGCAAAGATGACGGCCGCATCTAAAAAAGAAGATCAGCAGGCAGAAATCGATGCCGTTGAGGAGTATGTAGATGCGAGCAAAGTACATCGACAGGAACTCCTGGAATACACTGCAGCCCATATTGGTACCTCCCCAGCATTGTTTGGTACGGTTTTACGATGGACAGGGGACG
>JAHQVP010000263.1 GCA_019634275.1 Saprospiraceae bacterium | reverse complement strand
TCTCCAACACGCTGACCTCTGCAGAGCGACGTGACCTCATGTATCAGCACTTTCAATGGCGATTGGTCCCTTATCTCCTACACGCCAATCAAAGCCCTCACCTCAATATATCCATCGAGACACCAAAAGGGGAAGAATCTGCTGAACCCGAGGTAGATGATGTAGATCCCTGGCGAAGCTGGATTTTTGAACTCTATGGCCTCGGAAAAATTGATCAGGAAAGCAATCGAAGCGATTACGATCTGCGCACCGGTTTAGAAGCCGATCACATTACCGAGGATTGGCGTGTCCGCATACGTTTCCGATCAAATTATGAATACATCGAAGTTCAGAAAGACGACAGTAAGGTGAGCAATAGCAATCAGCGACAGTCCCTCACTACGACCACGGTGCGCAGTCTGGGTGACCACTGGTCCGCAGGATTGGCCACCAGCTTTTCAAAGTCCACCTATGACAACATTCAATTTTCGCTCTATGGTGGCCCTGAACTGGAGTACAGTTTTTATCCGTATCAGGAAGCGTTGCGTAAAGAAGTCACCTTGGCCTACCGCATGGGGTTTAACAAGCAGAACTACTTTGAGACGACCATTTTTGACCGCCTGGAAGAAGACCTTTGGCGACACAGCCTTACGTTGAATGCGAGGATCAGACAGCCGTGGGGCTCTCTTTTTAGCTACATCCGGGTGGCACAACTGCTAAATGATCTAGATAAGAATCGATTGTCGGCCTACCTACGCCTTAACATCCGGTTGTTTAAAGGGCTCTCGGTCAGCTTCTCTTCCAATTATCAACGCATCCGAGATCAGGTGTCTTTACCGCGAGGAAGTGCTTCGATAGAAGATTTGCTCTTGCAGACGCGACGACTTGCCACCAATTATGATGTCAGTCTATCCGCCGGCATCAATTATACATTCGGTTCCGTGTATAACACCGTGGTGAATACTAGGCTTTGAGGGGGGTAGTAGAAAGTAGGTAGTAGTCATCCATAGGCAAGAACATAGTTTCGGCCGAGGCAACCATTTGTTTCGTTAAAAGGAAACTTTTATCTTAGATGTAAATGAATCCTATAAGATTTAGGGTTGAACTACTTCCGGAAGCTGAGGACTTCATAGAACGGTTGGAAGCTAAGACCAGGGTACAACATTAAGAAATCGCAACAGGTTTCAGATGTCAGTCTATTCAAGAAACTTAATGAGGACATTTGGGAATTCAGAACGAGATATAATCGGCAGACAATCAGACTCCTATCCTTTTGGAACAAGGAAGAAGACACAGTTGTAGTATGCACGCATGGATTCATCAAGAAGACTAACAAAACACCAAAGCAAGAAATACATAGAGCAGAAGGTATTCGGAAAGACTATTTAAATCTCTGATATGGCAAACAGAAAACTGAAGACTGTCTCGATTGATCAATTAGTTGATAAGCACATAGGCAAGCCTGGAACAAAATCTCGCAATGAATTTGAACAAGAACTCCGACTAGATATCCTTGGACATCAGATTAAGGAACTTCGAAAGTCAAAGAATATGACGCAAGAAGAACTTGGACTACTAGTGGGAGTTAAAAAGGCCCAGATATCAAAGATTGAAAACAATTTCACCAACGCTCGATTTGAGACAATTCTCAAAGTATTTAAGGCATTAGATACAAGAATAAATTTCACAATTGAACCAGCAACTTAAGCCAAAGCCTCTGGAAAACACGGTACCAGGAAGCTATCTCGTTCATAATCAAAGAATCCTCTTACCATAAATCTCTCTGAGTCCTATTAACTATCCGATAGAAGCAGATTGGAGACGGAGCAGTTGCCCGATACGAAAGTACTCCGTACAAAGTATCCAGTAGTGCAGATATCGAGACTTCGAGACCGATAGACCTTGGGAGGAGCCTTGACTTAAGCACCCATACGCCCAGCAGCTGTAGGTCAAGATCACGATCCGTAAACGGTGATCGGAGAGCACCAGGCAAACATGCTGAAGTCTCTCCTTTATCACACTCGGGAACAGGCACTAGCCTTCAGGCATTGCCGCAAGAAATCAAAATACGTGAACTCTTAACCAATGAGGCACCCCAATAAGTATCAGGGACAATCCCAAAATAGATTTACGATGAAGGCACCACGTTCGTGGCACGATCTCCCTTGGCGTCAGGTGCAATGTCAAAATCTACCATCAGACCCTTGCGGGGTCTGCCGTTGATTTCTGAAATATGTAAAAAGACTTGTTGGTCGGTGTCTTTTATCGTGATGAATCCAAATCCCTTCTTATGATTGAAATAGGTGATTTTTCCATGGTGACCCTGGTTGGCGCGTGATTTTGCTGGTGCCGTCTTCTTCTGTGGCTTGCCGCCAAATAGGCTCTTTAGTGTGTCTAACAATCCCATCTGTATAATTTAATTGCTCGGTGTCTAATGGTGGGTTTTGGCTTGCGGACACCGATATGGTTTAAAAAAGTCGGTTTCGAGAGGTGCAAATATCCAAAGCTAAACCCAAATATCCAATTTCCACACCATATGTGCTACTCACTTAGATAAGATTGGAGTACCTGCCAGACATTATTGGCCACAATTTTTTGGCCTGTCGGATTGGGATGGATGCCATCATTGAGGTTTAATTCCGGAATCCCAGCCACGCCTTCTAATAAAAACGGAACCAATCCAGTGTCAAATTCAGCCGCGAGGGTGGGATAAATGCCGGCAAACTGAGCAGTGTATTCTCGTCCCATATTAGGTGGGGCCAGCAGCCCTGCAATAATCAGCGAAGCTTCAGGATGTTTTTCCTGCACCCGCTTGAGTATTTTCCTCAAGTTTTTCTCTGTCTGATCCAGATCCAGGCCACGCAATGCATCATTAGGTCCCAACTCCAATACAAATACGTCAACCTGCTGATTCAGGACCCAATCAATGCGTCCCAGACCTCCTGCACTTGTCTCTCCACTTAAGCCTGCATTGACTACATCAAAGGGCAAGTCTAAGGAATCTATCTTCTGTTGAATCCTCGCTGGAAAAGATTCCTCCTCTTGGAGCTGATAGCCTGCGGTTAGACTATTTCCAAAAAATAAGATCCGTTTGTTTTTCTCCTTAGGAGGTTGCACGACCTCTTTCTCGGTTTCGGCGGTGGCTTGTTGCTGAGGATTGGACTCGGAGGCACAGTGACAAAGCAGGAGTCCCAAAAGCACGAGCCATAGTGTTTTCTGCATGGTGCAAAGGTACGCAGATCGAAATCTCTCCTGTCAACATTTCGACGAAAGGTGCAAGAGGAAGTCCCATTTGTCACCAAGTACCACGTAATGAGCCAGACTCGGCTGTCTGCAGATTTGTTTAGTTCGGAGATACGCACGAATGCTGAAGCGGAATCTGCCTTGAGCATTTTAGGCCTTGCCATCCATTAAGACGTGTGAGGCCCACGTTTATCCGATGGAATGGACGATGTATCTAAGACTGGGCTTCCTTCTTCAACACTCTTCTATCTTTACTGTTTGCCAATCCAAAGATGTTTTTCATATGTCCATAGCCTTAAGTGTTCGTGATTTAACCAAGACCTATCAGAGCGGTGATCGGGCACTGACCGTACTACAGCAGGTGGGGTTCGATGTGAAAGAAGGAGAAATTGTATCCATCGTAGGTCCATCCGGAAGTGGCAAGACGACCCTTCTCGGCCTCTGCGCCGGATTGGATCGAGCCACAACTGGATCAGTCAAAATTTTTGATCATGAACTCACCACGCTGAGCGAGGATGAGCGTGCCGCTGTCAGAAACCAAAATGTGGGGTTCATTTTCCAAAATTTTCAGCTGATTCCAACCCTTACCGCATTGGAAAATGTAATGATTCCATTGGAGCTCAGAGGAAGCAATGAGTCGACTCACAAAGCCAAGGAATTGCTTGAGCGCGTGGGATTGGGGACAAGGATGGATCACTATCCGAATCAACTTTCCGGTGGAGAACAACAGCGGGTCGCCATGGCGCGTGCTTTTAGCAATCAGCCCCGCTTATTGTTTGCGGACGAACCCACCGGCAATTTGGATGATGCGACCAGCAATACGGTTGAGGACCTGCTCTTCGAATTGAACCAGGAGCATGGAACTACGCTGGTGATCGTGACGCACGATCTTCAACTAGCACGCCGCACCAATAGAATCATCCGATTACGTGGTGGTCGGGTGGAATCAGATACGGGTGTTGAAGCTCAAATTTCAGCAACGTGAGCAATACTCGCTTTATCATACGCACGGCGATACGAGACGCGCGCAGGCAAGTAGGCAGACTCCTGCTATTTATGTCCTCCATTGTATTGGGCATCGCCGCACTGGTCGCCATGAATTCCTTTAATGACAATCTGATGCGTGATGTGGACAACCAGGCTGCATCACTTGTTGGAGCAGACGTAGTCATTGAAGGCAGGGTCATGCCAAGTGCAGCACTCATGGATCGCTTTGACTCCATACCGGGAGAGAAGGCAAGCGAAAAGGAATTGCTTTCCATGGCGTACTTGCCTAAATCAGACGAGAGTCAATTTGTCCGCATCAAGGCACTCGAAGGAGATTTTCCTTTCTATGGAACCCTCAATACCGAACCTGCTGGAGGACGTGATCGTCTAAGTGAGGGACAGGTCGCGCTGGTGGAAGAAAGTATTATGATTCAGCATGGACTGGTCACGGGAGACAGTGTCAAAGTCGGTGAACTTTATTTTGAAATTATCGCGGTCCTGAAAGGACTCTTTGGCAGCACCAGCATGGCGGCTTCTTTTGCCCCTCCCATCTACATCCACCAACGATATCTGGAGCCTACGGAATTGATCCAACCAGGGAGCATGGTCGAGCACATTTTTTATGCGAAGGCTCCTGAGACTTTCGATGCCGATGCCTGGGAGCGTCGCAACAATGATCGCTTCCGAGCAGAGAGCATTCGTATTGAAACCATCAGCGAACAAAAAGAAGACCTCAACGAGGCTTTTACCTCCTTAAATTCTTTTCTGAACCTCGTCGCCCTCGTGGCATTGTTGTTGGGCTGCATCGGAGTGGCCAGCAGTGTCTTTATCTACGTCAAGAACAAAGTGGCTTCCATTGCCATCTTTCGTTGCCTGGGCATGAAAGCGCGTGAGGCATTTATGATTTTCTTTCTGCAGATTTTTAGTCTGGGATTGATTTCGGTCTTGCTGGGAGCCGCCTTAGGCACCGGCATTCAAATGGTACTTCCGGAGGTATTAAAGGACTTTTTGCCCTATGAAGTGGATCTGGCTATTTCCTGGGGATCCATTGTGCAGGGAGTAGTCATCGGGACGGTGATTACCAGCTTGTTCGCCCTGGTTCCGCTAATTTCCATCCGAAGAGTCAGTCCGCTCCATGCCTTACGGGCCTCCTATGAATCCGGCACCTCCAGACCTGATCCGGTCAAATGGGCCATCTATGCAGCCATCATTTTGTCCATTTTCGCCTTCCTGTGGAACATGACCGGGCGCTGGCAGGATGGTCTGGTATTTACCCTCGGACTGGCGCTATCCTTCATCGTCTTTTTTCTGGTGGCGAGGTTGGTCATTTGGTTGGTGCGTAAGTACGTGCCGCGTCGCTGGAACTTTGTATTCCGCCAGGGACTGGCCAATCTACAACGCCCTAACAATCAAACACAAACTTTGCTTGTGTCTTTGGGTTTGGGCACTGCAGTACTGACAACCTTATTTGTCATTCAAGGCCTCATTTTGCGCAATGTGGATCAGATGGATGCCGGCAATCAACCCAACGTGATTCTTTACGGCATCGAACGCACCCAAATGGATTCGTTGGCGGAAATGACCGAAGCCTTTGAGATGCCCGTGATTCAACAGGTACCAATTGTGACCATGAAGATCGCCGGATGGAAGGGACGCTCCAAAGCCGATTGGATTGCCGATTCTACCAATACGGCTCGACGATGGGCATACAACCGAGAAGCTCGGGTGACGTTTCGTGATACCTTAGATGCATTTGAGGAATTGGTTCGTGGTGATTATACAGGACAGGTAGCACCGGGAGATTCCATCTACATATCGATGGAGGAAGACTTTGCGCAGGACATGGATCTGGACATTGGTGATGAGATCGAATTTGATGTTCAGGGTGCTCGCATAACGACCTATCTGGGCAGTACCCGCACCATTGACTTTACTAAAATGCGGACGCGTTTCTTCATTCTTTTCCCGACAGGAGTGTTGGAGGAAGCACCGCAGTTTCAGGTGCTGGTTTCTAAGTCACCTGACGTGACCACGACAGCGCGTTATCGCAGTGAAGTAGTCAAAGCGTTCCCCAATGTTTCAGTAGTTGACCTTTCTTCTATCCTAGAGACCTTGAATGGCATTTTGTCAAAGGTGTCCTACATTGTCAAATTTATGGCCGGATTCAGCATTCTGACCGGATTGATCGTGCTCATCAGTTCGCTCTTTCTGAGCAAGTTTCAGCGCATCAAAGAGAGCGTCCTGCTACGCACCTTGGGGGCCAGCCGCAGGCAGATATTTCGCATCAATACCACCGAATACTTTGTACTCGGCAGTCTTGCCGCACTCACGGGCATCGTGATCGCCATCGGGAGCGCCTACCTGATTACGCGCTTTCAACTAGAAATCCCCTTTAGCATCGAATGGTTGCCCATTCTACTGGTCTATCTCTTTATCGTGGGACTCACGGTCGTCATTGGATTACTCAATAGCAGGGAGGTAGTCAATTCCGCTCCATTGGAGGTTTTGCGGAAGGAAATTGGGTAGGCAGAGCATCATCAAATTGAACTTATGCAAATCGGGAATTCAATTCCAGATTTACATAAAAATGTAGTGCATTGCCTTAAGACATTGATCTCTGTCTGTAGATTCGGATTGTAACTCCTGATTTGCATAGTATGGTTTAAAGTACATACACGCAGCTAGTGCGCATCTTAGACAAATTTGCAATTCCACCGTGAGAATCAGGCATACACATTAAATAATCATTTAATGTGTCAGATACGAAAACTATGCAAAAGGGGATTCCAATTCCGGATTTGCATAAAATTCAAGCATTTCGCTTCGAAATTATGTAAATTTGGAGTATGGATCCAGATTTACATAAAAAAATACGGCGATCGTTGCAAGATCATTTGGAGGAAGTCCTCCAGTATTTTAGAATCGTTTACGTAGGTGGTCCAAGACAATCCGGCAAAACAACCTTGCTTAAATCTGCACTATCTCACTATCAGTACTACAACCTGGAGCATCCGACTACTCGATCCGCAATAAT
>JAHQVP010000262.1 GCA_019634275.1 Saprospiraceae bacterium | reverse complement strand
CCTTAAGTGGGAAGTGGGATATCAGTTTCGATACCTCAAGCATCCCGGAGACTTTACCTATCTGGATAGAGATCTAGAGAACAATACCTGGGTAGAAAACCCCTTGTTTACGAATGCCATTGATCTTCGACGAAGCATTCATGCCGGTTATGCGGTGATCTCTCAGGAAGTGGACCGCTGGCAATATGATCTTGGCCTACGACTTGAGCATTTTGACAGAACAGTTGACATAGCGCGACCTACAGAGAACTACAAGTTGTCAGGAACAAACTTGTTTCCGACCCTAAATGTTCGCTATGCATTGGCAGATGACCTGAGCATTCGAGCCGGGTACAGTCGTCGCATTGAACGAACCACCACGTTCAAAATGACCCCATTTCCAGAACGAGAGCACTCTGAGACACTGGAGCAAGGGGATGCTGAACTACTCCCGGAGTATATTGATCTTGTGGAATTGGGGATGACCAAATATTGGGGCGAACACAGTCTTTCCATCACTGGATTTTACCGGCATGTAGACAACGCCATCAACCGCGTCAACACCATTTTTAACGATACTATTTTGAATAGAATTTATACGAACGTGGGCACTGCCGAAGCACAAGGAGTCGAAGTGAGCACCACCATCTATCCCACCAATTGGGCCCGTATAAATTTGGGCGGGTCGATTTTTGACTATCATATTAAGGGCCGCTTGTTCGATGACGAGATCTCCACCAGCAGCACACAGTATAGCCTGAGCACCAATCTCGCCTTAACGGTCTCCCCGAGTTTGGATGTTCAATTTGCATTTAACTATCTATCTGATCGCATTACGGCCCAGGGAGAGGATTCCCGGTTTTATAATCCTTCACTGACCATCCGGAAGTCCTTCTTAGATGATCGCCTGGCAGTAGTCTTCCAATGGCTAAATATGGATCTTGGTCTGCTTAGCAGTAATGAGCAGCGGATCACTACCGTTCGCCGTAATTTTTTTACGACCACGAATTATGTTTACGAAGTGGATATAGTGCAATTGAATGTAACCTATCAAATCAATGCTAGGAAATTTACCGCCGATCTGCCCGAAAGCGAATTTGGGAAACGCGAGTTTTAAGGTTAGTATAGGAGCTCGAATAAATAGATGCTGAGCATGCCCCAGTACGTACCTGTCACCATGCTAAGAATTGCCAAAAGTATGGCATGTGGCATCCATTCTTCATTATAAGCTTTCGTAACTGCAGGTGCCGTTGATATTCCTCCCACGTTTGCCATACTGGCGATTGGTACCCAGGCCATGTTTAATCTGAGCAGGTATGCGAGGATCATCATAACGACGTAGTGCAAGAGCAGCCAAATAATAGAGAAGATCAGCAGCGTAAAAGGTATGTGGAGAGTGTGGAAGTCTAATTTGAGGCCCAGTAGCGCCATTATGAGAATAATGAAATATCCCCCCAATTTTATAACAAGGCCGTGATTCCAGAACTTCAGAACATTTCCAAACAACAGGCCGAGCAATGACAAAAGAACAACAACCACCAGAAAGTCTTCAAGAAGCATTGCTGTCAGCACGACAGCAGTTGTAGCCAGACCGATGGTGAGAAAATTTTGGTTTGTCGTGTGATCTGAGGAAAGAGGGATGTCAGAGATGACGTCGATGGGAGGATCCTGGATGTCTAACATCCTGTTGATGCTTTCACTGCGTTTTATCTTCTGAAACATCAGAATGGTCCATAGATTGACCAATACATTATCCATGACCAAGATCACGAGAAAGAGTCCTTCCGGACAATGGGCAAGTTCTTTTAAGATCAATTGACTAGTACTGCCTCCAATCCAGCTGCCAACGATTGTCACCAGACCTCGCCATTGTTCTTCCCCGATGATGGCTCCCTTGAGACCTCCTCCAAACAGGTCTAAAAGAGGGAGAAGCAGAAAGGGGAGTAGTGCAACAGCTGCTGAGCCCGAAACAAAGACAACAATTGGCCGCAGACCAACCAAGCGCAACTGCTTGATGGACAAGGCGCTCATAACCAGCACAATGGCCACAGGCATCAGCACGGTCTTACTCAGGTCATGCAGTTGTATGTGGCTAAGATCAATATTAAATAGGTGTGTTATGGTGGCAGGTAAAATGTAGGCAAAAAGGATAGCCGGTATCCATTGAAGCACCAGGCTAAACACTTTTCTTTTGTTGTTGTGCTCAAGCCAGATGACAAATGCGAGCGTGATCGCAACCACCAATATTCCGATTAGCTCCAGTTGCATAAACTTGCTTTTATGTACTTTTTAAGTCCCGGGGACATCCTGAGTTTAGCAATGGTTTCAAGAACAACGTAGATCGATTGACTGCAAGCGAGTGCCCGCGACTCTTCTTTGCCAAGAGGGTCGTGATAATGGCGGAAGCAATGGTGATGGTACGCATGGCATTTGCAAGTCCACTGCCCAAAGCATTCTCGGCTACATCAAAAAGTCCCCATGAAAGATTCATCAGAAAGTGCAACAAGATGATCAGCCAAAGATGATAGCGCCATTCCACATACAGCCATGCGAAAAAACCTGCCGCAAGAAACGTGATGAAAAAAATACCAGTGGTTTCCATCAGTGCTTTTCCCTGATACAAATGCATGCAGGCGAAGACCAGGGCGGACAGCAAGAGCGAGGGAATGAATCCCAGTCGGGTATACCGGAAGAGCATGCCAAAAAATATGCCTCTGTAGAACACTTCTTCGAAGAAGGCAGCATAAACGCATGACGTCCAGAAGTCAGAGGAGGAGAGTCCAGTAGAAAAATTTTGTGCCGCGCCATATCCTAAGAACATGGGCCCGGTCCATAATACTGGCAGTAACAACTGCTTAAATTGGTCGAGACTCATCTTTAAGAGCGAAGACTTCATGCGGGAGATTGAGAGAGTCCAAAGAATGGCTGGTAGACCGAGGACCAGGTGCATCGCAGGATATGCCAGCAGATAGCTTGGTAAACGACTATTTAGCCAATTGAAAATGGACTGTCCATACGTAGTCAACCCCAATGTGTAGCAGGCTACAATCCCCAAGTAGAGCAGCAGGCCATACCAATTGAATGCCCGAAAGATCTGCTTCACTATACCAGTTTGATGATCCCATATATGGCAATGGCCACAATGGTGGCGATGCTAATCCACAAGGCCACATCATAGCCTTTCGAGGGTTTGAAAGCTGCGGGAGTGCGCCAGTAGCGAAATTGAATCGCCGCATAAATGACCAGGAGCAGGATGAAGGAAGTGACCACACCGCCCACCAGGACCATAAGCACTGGGCTTTTAAAGAACAAAAAGAGCGCGACCCAGATGGCAGGCAGTACCCAAGCCAATATCCCAATGCATTTGGCGCGTTCCTCAGGATCTGCAAAATTAATCCACCCAACCTGACCAAAAATATCCGATAGCTGACGAGACCAGGCAGCAAGGGCTGCAAAGAGCGTGGAAAACAACACCACAATGGCTCCCAGAAGAAAAGTCATCTTTGCAGCAGGCCCCAGTGTCTGGGTATACATATTGGATAGATTTTCGATCATTTCATATCCTTCAGGCACTACACCCTGACCATGCAGAACCGCAGCACCAAGCAGATAAAAAGCCGCCGTTACCACCGTATAGACGAGCATGGCCGCCAGAGCATCCAGCTGCATGACTTTGATCCATCCCTTTGCCCGAGCTTCTCTCTCCAGGCTTTCATCTACGGGACCAACATTGGTTGCGTATCCTTTTTCCGAGCACCAGTACGTGTAGTGGATAATTTCATCTCCGCCTACACCCGTAATCCCAAATGCTGCAATGGCAAATCCCACCGCAGCTGCAGGGAGTCGAAAGTCCAATCCAGAGGTCACCTCTTGAGTAGTGATGGCAAAAGGAGTATCCTGAAGAAAGAACAATGACACAAATGTCAGCAGCGTAAACAGTCCGATGGCGATCAGCGATACCCGCTCCACTAAAGGATAGTGTCCCTTAAAGACCAACAGCGCCGCCGCCAAACCCGCCACGACCGCCCACCAGGCCACGCTTAATTGCGGGAGTGCCATGTTGAGTGCTAAACCTACTCCTCCAACTATGCCACCGAGCTGTGAGATCTTAAAGATCATCATGGCCAGAAAAGTCCAGACGGACCAATGGGCCTTTCCCCATCGCGGTCCACTAAAACTATTGAAGGCCTGCATTGCCGTTTGACCAGTCAGGATGGTGTGCTTCCCAAATTCCAGTTGGAGGGCCACCTTGATGATGCAGCTGACAATGATGATCCAAAAAGTGACGAACCCGGCTTTGGCCCCTAGCGTCGTGGTGGCAATGAGTTCGCCCGATCCGACGATGGAGGCTGACAGGATGAAGCCCGGACCCAAGTAGCGAAGCCTGCCCCAGAAGGTGCTAGGTGGTTCTTTTATTCGATCCTTGGTAATTTGATATGAATCAGTGGCCATCGGTCAATGTCAGTACTCAAAATATAACTTTCTATCTTGGCTCTGACCAGATAATGTGAGATGCAGGACCAAAACATCAAAAGCACGCTTGAACAACTGTTTGCCGGGCAGACCCTGTCGATGTCGGAGGCAAAAGAAACGCTTAGTGCTATTGGGCAAGGATTGGTAAATGACTTTCAGATCGCATCCTTGTTGACATGTTATCGCATGCGACCCATCACCGGTGCTGAATTGGCGGGTTTCCGGGAGGCCATGATTGCTCTGGCGGTGCCGGTAGATCTGGGAGATCACAAGACCATCGACTTGTGCGGTACAGGAGGGGACGGCAAGGACACATTCAACATTTCGACCACGGCCTCATTTGTGGTGGCTGGAGCGGGGTATAAAGTTGCCAAGCATGGCAATTCAGGAGTCTCTTCTCCCTGTGGATCATCCAACGTCCTTGATCATCTTGGATATGAAATGACAAATGATGTGGACAAGCTCCGAGATGATCTCGAAAAAGGGAATTTTTGCTACATGCATGCACCTTTGTTCCATCCCGCTATGAAGCATGTGGGAGCTGTGCGGCGGGGTATTGGGGTAAAGACATTTTTTAATATTCTCGGGCCCCTGCTCAATCCAAGTCAGCCAGGTCTGCAGATAACGGGAGTGTACTCAGAAGATCTGATGCCGCTGTATCAGGAGGTTTTCGAAGAGATGGGCAGCGAGTATGCCGTTATACGATCGGTTGATGGATATGATGAGATTTCGCTTACAGGTGCATTTGCAATGGTGAGAAGAGGAGAGACCATGTCTACCTATGAACCTGCCACCTTTGGACTTGATCCGTTGGAGGCTTCCGAGTTGCATGGAGGTAATTCCATCCAGGATGCCGCAGATATTCTGGTCAACGTTTTGTCGGGAAAAGGAACTCCTGGCCAGACACAAGTAGTCTGTGCGAATGCAGCCCTGGCAATTCAACGATTTCAACCGAACCGCTCCTTGCAGGATTGTTTTGCCGAGGCACGATCGGTGATCCGTTCGGGGGCTGGCCTTGAGAAGTTACGGGCAGTAACAAATTGATTCATACGCGTCTACAATACCATCATGAATGTTTTCAAGCGGAAAGTAGTGCGAAACTACCTTGCTGTCAGGCGACGGGATCTTAGCGCAAATCCTGACTACCATAAAGTACAACAAGATAAATTACGGGCTCTGCTTAAGGATGCAGCTGCCCACAGCGTCTTTCAGCGCGAGCGACTTACTGATATAGAGCGATACTCGGATATACCTCCCACCGACAAGGTCTCTATGATGGATCGCTTTCTGGACACCCTTAATGAAAGACTGCTGCAAGAGTTCGGCTTGACAAAAGAGGAAGTTTGGGACTTTGTCCAAAAAGCAAATACCAAGAGTTCTCCCTGGTTGCGTAGGGATCAGGTGCGTCTTGCACGGACCAGTGGAACGACAGGTCAGCCTGGATTCTTTCTTGGTGTTGTGGAAGAATCTCTGATCCAGAGATCCGTGTCGTTAGCCCGTTCTGGGATGTACAGGATGCCCCTTCTGTCGCTGGTCCCTGGGATACGCAAGCAACGCATTGCCATGGTCGGCGGGGGGCGCGAAAACTCCCTGAGTGGGTCTTCATTTATCAACAACTTGGCAAGGGAAAAACTTAGCAGGTTGCTTGACATGAGAAGCTTTTCAAGCTATCAGGAACCTGAGGTGTTGGTGTCACAACTCAATGATTTTAAGCCCCATCAGATCACCGCTTATCCACCCTATCTGGTCAAGCTTGCTGAGATAAAACTTCAGGGATATGAATTTCACTTTGCACCGAAGCGTCTGGCACTGGGCGCTGACTTGCTGTCCAAACAAGATCGTGACAAATTAGTCGAGGCATTTCCTGGTGCCCGGATAAGGAATCACTATGGTTCGATCGAAACGTCGCCGATAGCCCTTTCCTGTTCCTATGGGACCCTTCACGTCAATATGGATTTTGTCATTGTGGAGGCGGTCGATGATTCGGACGGACCGGTGGAGCCTGGACAATGGTCTGATGCGATATTGGTCACGGATCTCACTCGTCGCCTTCATCCTGTGATTCGTTACCGCATGGGCGATTCCATTCGTATACTTACCGAGGGCTGTCCCTGCGGCAGTCGACTGCCGGCGATGGAAATCAGAAGCCGACGCATTCGCAAATTGTATTTTGACGACAATCTGGGGCAAGAGCAGGAGATTTTATCAACCGAACTCATGGACAAGGTCATGTATGACACCGTGCTGCCCTGGTGTCGCATGGAGTATCATCAGCGCAATCGATTTAGGTTTGTGTTTAATGTGCCGGCGTTCCCGTTGCCCTCAATGCTGTGTACCGTTGAAGACATTCGCCGGCACCTCACTCCAATTTTTGATGATTTTATGCGAAAGCATGGATGCACCGATTCTGTTTCTTTTGAGATCTGCACCATCCCGGAACCACCACCAAAGGCAGACAATCTTAAGAGAAGGGAAGTGGAAGTACGTGTGGCTTCTAAGCACTGATGTGCATTAAGGTATGTGGACATGAAAATTATTGTGCACAGCCAACAAGGACCACAGCAATTATTGTCAAATTTTAACTGTGTGCCCTAGAGGGATTGATTGCGTGTCGAAAAGGCGTGCATCGTGACGGTACGGTAGGTCTCACCAGGATCCAGACGAGTGCTGGGAAACATGGACTGATTGGGGGAGTCCGGATAATGCTGGGTTTCCATGCAAAAGGCAGCATGTTTCGGATATGATTTGCCACCCTTGCCAGTGATGGAACCATCGAGAAAATTGCCAGTATAGAATTGTAGGCCGGGTTCTTCTGTATACACCTCCATCAGTCGACCTGTGTTAGGTTCATATACCGTAGCGGCTAATTTTAATTCACTGCCATTTCCGCCTAAGACCATGTTATGATCAAATCCACCGCCTATCTGTATTTGCTCATGCGGATCATTAAGTCCGGAACGAATGGTCTTCGGATGTAAGAAATCAAAGGGCGTATTGCGCACAGAAGCCATCCCCTTTATAGGGATCAGGGTAGAGTCGACCGGAGAATAATGTCGAGCGGAAAACCGGATCACGTGATCTTCGATGGTTCCGTTGCCGGCACCCTTGAGATTAAAGTAGGAATGGTTAGTCAGGTTACAGATGGTCGGCTTGTCGGTTACGGCTTCGTATTCCATCCATAGCCTATTTTCTTGGTCAAGATAGTAGCTCATCGTGACCTCCAAATTTCCGGGGAACCCTTCTTCCATATCTGGACTGGTCCGCGTCAGCTTGATGCCGACTCGCTCTTCATTCCTAACTTCAGTGGCGCTCCAAAGGACTTTATCGAAGCCTACCAGTCCACCGTGCAGACTATTAGGACCATTATTGGCGGCTAACGGATACTCCTTCCCATCGAGGGAGAAGCGTGCGCCACCAATTCGGTTGCCATACCTGCCAATGATGGCACCAAAATATGGATGAGGTTGGAGGTAAGCAGCCAGACTGTCAAATCCAAGTACAACGTCCTCATAGACGCCATTACGGTCTGGTGCGGTGAGATGCGTGATGATGCCACCATAGGTAATTATTTTGACCGTCATCCCATTGGTGTTAGACAATGTGTATTGCTCCACTGGACCCTCCGGAGCCATTCCAAAGGCTTGTTTTTCTACATTCATTTCGTCTATTGCATTGGTCTCCACCTTGTTTTCAGGAGTAGAACATGTCGTCCAGAGCAGTAAAGAAAGGAGGACGAGCGTAACATGTTGTGTCATCGGTGTTGATTTCTCTTCAAAGTCGAAGATAATTAATACTAATTCACAGGTTTTGACCCTACGTTAAAACCGGTCTATACTCCTTATGCTTCGGCACCAAAACGAAAAATCCATACAACGCATTCGTTCAGTGTGGAGAATTTACCTGATCGAGCGGTTAATCACTACTTCGCTTGTATTGTCTGCCCCCATATTTTCTTCATGCTACTGTGGGGTTTGAACTCCAAGTCGACCAAATCATCTATAGTCGAACGAAAACCCCACTGGCACTGTGATCTTTCGAAATCAACTGAATGGCATACTGCCCAGCAGGGAATGCGCCTAACGGAATCTCGATCATCCGGTCTGTACGGAAGATGACCATATCATGCACAACGTATGTTTTGCCTAGGACATCCCTAACGATTAGCTCAAAATCTCCGCGATCAATCACTCGTTCCGATTCGAAAAACACAGATGATCTTGCAGGATTGGGAAATGCCTTGGCCGAGCGATTTCTACAGGATGCGTCAAGTTCAATGGCAGGCGAGTTCCACGGGAAGCCTTGGTTAGAAATGAATTTGGCCCTGTAGTGCTGCCTTTCCTGATCAGACCAGTGTGCTTCACGAATTTGGATTTCTAAAGGAAAGTCGATGGAGGAGGCCTCAAAACTGTCTACCGTACGGTAGAGGTCATTGTCATCTAACACTTGGAGATGCACCTCCTTAATGTCTTGTCCATGGCTGAGGTCAACCGTAAGTTGATGCACGCAACCTGCGGCTGTTGATCCACTGAAGTCATATGCAGGATTCCACTCGGGGTCGAGAACTAGGCCTGCATCGATGTCCATGTAACTGCTGAGCGAGTCCATGTGGATGATCTTTGATTGAGCTCTGACTCCGATGAAATCGCTATCCAATTTCCTGTCTTCTCCTTGCCAACCTAGGGTAAGTGCCAAACCATCTGGGACTTTTAATTCTGCAAGGTAATGTCCGTCGGGAAGATCTGAAAATGCGTAAAGGCCATGTTGACTTCCTACTGTCTGGGTCACCTGCCGGTCCCAGACTTGTCGATTCTCGCCCAAAGAATCGACTTTATAAATAATCATCTCCACTCCATTTAGTCCTTCTTCACCTGCATTTTGCATACCATCACCGTTGAGGTCCAGCCAGACCATATTTCCAATGGATCTCTGCAACTGTGACTCATCAAATCCACAAAAGGAAATCACCTGGTGGGCTTCAGCCACATTTCCACAAAAATCCTCGGTCCTCCACGTGCGCACATTAGCCCACTGCATTGGATCAGTAGGATCAAATACCAATTCCTCTGTAAATGCGACATCCAGGGGATGATCATGGCAAGCATCGGTGGCTATCACAATATCTGGTGGTGGAAGTAAGCTGTCTTCACAGGTCAGCTCCAGGTCTGGAGGTATACCCTCGATGGTAGGTGCAATGGTGTCGTATTGCAATACATAGAAAGTGAGGCTGGTTTCATTGCCGGCTCCGTCTGAGACGGTGTAGCCACATAACCACCTACGGTAGTAACCAAAGATCTCGCAGGTCTGCGTAGATACAAGGCGATCAAAGGTCACCAATGTGCTGAGATCAACACAGCAATCATCTGAGATTTCAATGTCGCTTGGAGTCACCTGGGGCGGATCGCAATCAAATGTGACCACTTCCGAACCATCTTCTACACCGTGCAAGCCAGGGTTTATCACCACGATGCTTGGCGGCGCAGCATCGTTGATCGAGATGCGCTGAGTCTTTACTGTTGTATTGCCACACCCGTCTGAGGCTGTCCAGGTGCGTTCGATAATGCGCTCACATGTAGCAAGTTCACTGGCCTCCTCCTCCAATGTCACCGTTACTTGGGAGCAATTGTCTCTGGCGGTATAGAAGGGTTCAGGTATGTCTTCGCCACAGTTTATCGTGGTATCAGAAGGAACGTCCAACATTGGAGGGACGTCATCTTCAAATCGAATGGTGTATCTCCTGGATACTGTACTTCCACAATTTCCATTTGTCGTGAAAATTCGCGTATAAGAATCACCCCCGCATCGAGCTGCTCCCTGAGCTGCCCTGCGCTGGACTGGAATCGGTTCACCCTCTGAGTTGTATGCTCGCACATCGGGCCAAGGGATATCGTCGATGGACACACCACAGCTTACCACTGTATCGGAGGGGACGCCCTCGATAGTAGGAAGTCCACTGTCGTTGGATACGGTAAAGACTTGTGTGCACATGGCCTCCAGGCCACATTGGTCAACAAGCGTGTAGACACGTTGAAATGTGTACACACAGCCGTTGACGATTGGGCCTGACTCGCTATAGTCGATTTCTATGATCTCATTTGATGGGAGGTTGGCCCTTGAAGTAAACTCCTCGTAGCTTGTATATGGAGGTGGAAGATCCGACAGAGATGGCTCGCCAACAATGTTGCCGAGATCGACCTCGGAAAGACACTGATCGATCAATGGCCGATTGGTATCGGGTAGGATTGTGATCGTCCGGGAATGGTTAATGTTGGGAAGTGCTCTTCCTCCTCCTGACTCACAAAACTCAACTGTCCAAGTCTCTATCAAGGTGGATCCACCGCAGCAGTCCACCGCACCAGAAATCTGTCCGACTACCTCACCTTCAATGGCACAACCACCAGCAAGTCCATTGGAGTAGGTCAATGTCGCAGGTTGCCATGATGGCATACCATCCACT
>JAHQVP010000261.1 GCA_019634275.1 Saprospiraceae bacterium | reverse complement strand
TTTGCCAATAGGATTCGGGGATTGATCGAAGAAGCCATACGGAAGATTGACTTTTGGGCTGCCCATATATTCAGACCTGCCATAATCATTGGAGAAGAGTCCGAGCAACAATGGGGAAAATCGGTGGCGGATGCTATGGGAAGGAAAGTAGATCAATACACGGGAGGTTGGCTAAAGAAAAATAAGCCCATCGATGCTATGATCATTGCACGAGCCATGCTGGACAGGGCACAACGTATGCAGAAGGGAACATTTACATATAGGGGCGATTGGCTGCAAGACTTTGCAACACAGCTCCCGCCACCACCACAAATAGAAAAGTCATGACGTCAAATAAGATCGAAATAGAGGTAAACCTGGATGAGAAGAAGTTGCCCGAGACCATCAATTGGACGGCTTCTGGGAGTCCCACTGCAGATGCCAAAGCAATGATGCTGGCTTTTTTTGATCGGGATACTCGAGACACACTGCGCATTGATTTGTGGACAAAGGACATGCAAGTACAGGAAATGGATCGATTTTTCTATCAGACCTTGAGATCTATGGCGGATTCGTATCTCAGATCCACCAACAACAAGGAGATCGCCAATGATATGCGAAAATTTGTGCAGCACTTTGGAGAGAGTACTGGAATCATACCCAAGTAAAGAGCTGAAACTGCCCAAGCCACCCGTCCGCCCTTCTACATCCTTATCCTCAAGAAAGAACCCGCACAAGGAGGAACCCAAACACATTACAAAAAATTATCACTTCTAAAAAGCTGATTTAAAGCGTTTTTGGTATTGTTTTTGTTTGCCATATGATCAAACAGGGTTATTATGGCAAGAATCTGGATACTTATTGTCTTTATTTACGTGGTCGCAGTCAGCACGCTTTACAGTCAACCAAACTGTCAAGATGTCAACCTGGGACTTAACCAATTTGGACAAGCAGTCTTCTCTATGGCTGACTTGATTCCATTAGGGGGGCAGCCCGATGGTGGAAAGATTTCGATCCATACGCAAAATGAAGAGTTAATCTATGGTCCAGTAGAAGTGGACTATTTCGAGCCGATCTTTTTTGATGCATGCAAATATGCAGACCAATCTGTGAAGATCACGGTAGATACGGACAATGGAGATTGTTGGTCGATGGCCACCTTTAAAAAGACGTTTGGACCGGTTATAGCGGGTCGGAAATTTGACGTTTATTGCTTTGATCCATTGGTAGATGAGCCACAGGATGACGGTCCTAACGTGATCTTTTCCTGTTATTCGGGCCCCACTACAGAAGTAGACTATGTAGCTGATTGGGTTACCGTGCTGGAGTGTGACCCTAATGGACAGGACACCGCAAAAATCATATATAGAGAGTGGGAGAAATTTGATAAGGATGGTCTCAGAGGCACCTCTTTTGACACGATCTATGTTTTCAACCTGCCCGAAATCACAGCGGAGAACATTTTTTGCCAATCCCGTGACACTATATATTGTTCAAATCCCGGTGATATAAAGGGTCCATACTTCGTTTATCCGGAAGTTCCTGGCCAGGCCTCTCCCTGTGATACGATGTACTTATTGGAGTTTGATCAGGATGACGACGGATATATTCAGATTACCAATACCAAATTTGAAGATAAATGTGGCCTTGGAAGCAAAGCTTCCGTGTGGGATTTTGATGCAGAATGCGAAGACCAATACAAGATCGTTCTTGACCTAAAACAGGAGTGTTTTGGTATTGGTCAAACCAATTGTACGGTATCGCCTATTGCAGGTACTCCGCCAAACGGCATGCAGAACCAGGCCCCAGGATATTGGCGATGCACCTTCTGGTTAGTGGATTTAGATACGGTGCCTCCTGAAATACACTGCAAATATCCTTTGCTCTTTCAGGGAGAATTTGAACCAGATAATTGGGTCACCAGCACAGATGGAGATGGTTACGTAGACACATTGTGGGCACCATACAATCTGACCATTGTTGGAAACAATGATCAGTCAGGACCGACCACACATTGCATGACGGCCAGCAAGGATACCACCATTACATTTGCGTGGAGATATCGATCAGAGAACAGCGGTGCGAGTTATGACCCCTTCGGTTTTTCATTGAATGGAAAGTACTTTCAACTCACAGACGATGGCAGTGGAGTCATCGGAGACGAAGGTGCTGTTCGCCAGGTAGGATATAAAATTGTTGATCTCAAAGTAGGGGATGAGTTTTGCTTTGTACAGGAATCCAATGACGGATGCTGTGGTCGTGCACAAACCACCATTAAACCACTTACAGTAGTATCTACCGGTGGACGTGATTGTGCTGCTCATGCGTACCTGCCGAGGGTTCAAGTGGAGGACGACTGGTCAGGAGTTAAGGCTGTGAAAGCTCGGATAGAGGGCATCGGTACCTATGTGCTGGAATACGATGCCGAAGACGACTGCTATCTTACTCACGATCAACCGAAATTGCCCTACAGTGTGGATCCATATGAAATCGTTTATTCAGCATTCGATAGTTGCCACAATATTTCATTGGACACGTGCTACATCCTGGTCAAAGATGCCGTCCGACCCGTTCCACATATCGATAAGGGGTTAACGGTCAGCATCACCGACAAGAAGGTTTGGCTTCCAGCTGAAGACTTCGATGAAGGAACCTATGACAATTGTGGGATGAACCTATTCCTGGCACGAAGGGCGGATTGGTACGAATCATGCATTGATTTGTGCAATGATCTGGACACCTTATGTGTAAACGAACACCATGAGGTTTTATGGAAGGCCTACTTAGAAAAGGACAAGAAAATAGACGAGGTGGAAGCGCACTATTCCTCCACGCTGGATTGGCTCTCAAGCGATGGACAGGCATGTGCCAATCTGATCTATAATGCATGGCAATATGACTTGATCAAATATGCCAATTTGCATTGTGATAAGCATAAGTACCCGCTGACTCCACACAATGTACACGAGCTGATTGCGGATTGTTATGATGCAGTTGAGGATTGCTTCCTGCCTGTCTATAACCATCCGGACCCTTTGGAAACGCCCAACGAGACCAACAGCCCTACCGACTTTAGATTGGATGATCGCTATCTCGAACTGTATGACCAGTTGGGAGGAGGTTGGTCCAAGGAAGTACCTTTTGACTGCGCAGATGCATGTAGCGAGGTCACGGTGGAGGTCCTGGCCATGGACTTTTGGTGCAACTGGAGTACGGCATGGACCAAGGTATGGGTAGAGGACAAAGTACCACCCGTGGTCGTCCAGGATGTCAAGGATGGGGAAATCTCTTGTCGCTCATTTCGAGCTAAGGAATTTGATGTGCGAGGTCAGGATCATCCGATCAGCATAGAGGAGATCGTCGATCTGGCAAAGGGAGATGATCAGCGTGCGTATGACGCCCTTGACGACATCTTTGGCGGATACGAAAAGGTTTGGCAGGGGCAATACGGCTACGTCGACATCAATGGAAATCCTATTCAGGATTCGATCCCGTTTTGGGATTCTACGTGCTATTGTCGCGTCAAAGAAATTGTGAGGACCCGACTGTATGACGATCACACCAGCCAGTACTACTGGAAGAATGATACGATTCATGAGTGCGGATATGATGCGAAGAAAGTTTGGTTTCAGCAGGGCCAGGTACTGATAAATTGTCCAAATTATATTGGTTGTGACCAAGAGATCTGGTGCGATATCGACCACTGCGGAGAGGGCTACCTCTATCGCAAATTTAAGATATGGTCGGGCTGTCCACCTGATTTCTATGAAAATGAAAATGTACCAGACAGCCTCTTGGCCAGACATCAGCCCGATACGATAAAACGACTACAAGTCATTAAGATATACAACGAATGCGCGCTCAGCCCTTATCAATTTGATCGGCCTTTAAGCACTCAGGTAGAAGATTGTGGCCTGGTCATTGATGAGGCTGGAAACGCAGCAGGTGCTGCTCATCCGGATCATACAGGATGGCTGCGCTATCAATTTGATGATGACTGTCGCCTGGTAGGCATCGACTACGAGGATAAGGTATTCAACATTGTTGGAGGAGATGGCAATTGCTATAAGATAGAACGCACATGGTACTTTATGGATTGGTGTGAAGGCCAACCCACAACAGACCAGTGGTGGAAGGATGAGACCTCAACCATCGGAAAACATGTGCAACACATTCTCCTTACGGATACGGTTCCACCTGTTTGCGAGATTGAAGGTCCTGTCGAAGAAGGAGGTGTCATTGAGGTCGGAGCATGTGCATATAGACTGTCCGTGGATGTCAATGTGGAAGATGCCTGTGGTCTTTCATCCTATTACTGGGAAGTGAAAGAACTTAAGGGATCGGTAAGCACCATTGCGGATTTTGGCCAAGGACAACTGAACTCTGAGGCATCGGAGCGATTTTCCATTACTACCGGTGAACTCGTCCAGGGCATTTATAAACTAAAGGTCAGAGTGGTGGATGATTGTGCTAATGAGAGTTATTGCGAGTACAACTTCACCGTTCAGCAAGTAAAGAAACCTACGCCCATCTGTGTATTGAGCGTCACGGCCAAACTCACACCGATGGATCTGAATCAAGATGGATTGATTGACACCGCAATGACTACGGTATGGGCACGTGAATTTGATCGGAGCAGTACACCGGCCTGTGAAGACAATGACTTGAGTTATCGCATTGAGTTTTTAGACGGTATTGATGATGATACCTGGACAGAAGATGACGGGGGAATCGACCTCGGATGCAATCATGTCGGCACACAGATGGTGCGCTTATGGGTCTTCAGTCTGCCTAGTGGTACGGTCGATTACTGCGATGTGATCCTTCAGGTGCAAGGGCCGGATGAGGGTTGTCCAACCACGCGAACAACTTCCGGACTTGATGTGCACCCCCATTTTGCCCAAGGGGAAGGAAATGTCACCGGGATTGCATTGAAACAAAACGTTCCTAACCCCTTTGATGATGCAACCATCATTGAGTTTGAACTCAGCGATGACGCAGAATTGCACTTGTCTGTGATTGGGATTGATGGTAAGGTTGTCCACCATCAAAAAGGACATTACCGGGCGGGCAAAAATCGCGTCGAGCTCACGGCCCAAGAGGTGCCTGCCCCAGGAATATATTACTACCGGATCGAAAGCCGGGGTGTGACGCAAACTCGACGGATGGTCAGATTGCAATAAAGAGTATTTTGGATAACCTTAGTTTTGGAATCTCCCTTCTTCACCCTGGTGAAGAAGGGATTTTTGATTATTATCAAGATCAATTTGCGCAATGGACAGAAGAAGATTTTTACACAGAAATGGCCTGGGACTCGTTGGATTGTGGAGCGCCTCCATTCTAGATCGCGCCGGCATGCCTCCTCGATCAGCCTCACAGATAAAAAACCCTGTGATCGTTTTTCAAGGCGACTCCATCACGGATGCACATCGGGACAAGGCCAGGTACTATGCCAACGATGCCCGAGGCATGGGCAACGGATATGTCATGCTGACTGCCGCTGAGCTGCTTGGGACGGAGGCGGCTCAGGATGTAAAGATTTACAACCGCGGCATCAGTGGGCACAAGGTCTTTCAGCTTGCCAATCGATGGGACATTGATTGCCTGTCTTTGAAACCAACCGTCCTGAGCATCTTGATCGGGGTCAACGACTTTTGGCATACGTTGGATTGGAACTATGACGGCACGGCTAAGGTCTACGAAAGAGACCTGCGCGCCTTGTTGCAACGAACGAAGGAAGAATTGCCTGACGTGAAATTGATCATGGGCATGCCCTTCGCCGTGAAGGGAGGCACGGCCATCACTTCCAAATGGGATGCGTTTACTGCTTATCAAGATGCCTGTCAAGAAATTGCATTGGATTTTAATGCTGCGATAGTGCCCTATCAACGGATTTTTGATGAAGCACTCGACGAAGCTCCGGTTTCCTATTGGTGTCCCGATGGCGTGCATCCGTCGATGGCCGGTGCCTATCTTATGAAAGAAGCCTGGATGCGGGCATATTCGACCCTGTAGGCCGTTATGCCAGAGTTGCCTGAGGTCAATACGGTTCGAAAGGGATTCGAACGCATCGGTCTTTCACAGCGGATTGTGAGCGTCCAGGTGCACGACGATAAGATTCTGCGAAATTGCTCTGCAGAAGCCTTTTGTAAAGGGTTGGAAGGCCATACATTTCGAGGTACATACCGCAGAGGAAAGTACTTCTTTGCAGATTTGGATTCAGGCGCATCGGTACTCTTTCACCTTGGAATGACCGGCGACATTCTATACTACAGCGATGAGGCCGAGCGCAGCAAGCACGAGCGATTCTGCATTGCACTGGAAGATGGAATGTACATTGGGTTTGATGATCCCAGGAAATTCGCCCGAATTCTGCTCTTACAAGATCGTGAAGCATATGTAAAAGAAGTTGGGCTGGGACCCGATGCACTTACCATTGACAAATCTGCCTTTAGGGCGGCATTTAAAGGACGATCTGCGACGGCGAAAGCCATTTTACTAAACCAGTCTCTGATGGCCGGTATTGGTAATCTGTATGCCGATGAAATATGTTACCAAGCTAGGATTCATCCTGCATCAAGGGCAGGAGCACTTTCGACCCGGCAGCTAAATAAGATGCACCAGAAAACGCTGGACATTCTACAATTGGCAGTCGATCAAGATGCTTACTATAAGATATATCCAGATGATTGGTTTTGGAAATGGCGAGACTTGGATGCGCGTCCTCCCGGAGGCAAGGGCAAGATCATGCGCGACAAGGTTGCGGGAAGAACAACATATTGGATAGAAGGCGTACAAAAACTGGTGAAGTAAAATGAAATATTGGAAGGATGTAGTGTGCGCTTTGGTCATGATGGTGTGGTCATGGGGCTGCGGGAATCAAGAGGTAGTGACAATATTGGTAGGGGATGCTCTGGCCGCTGATGTGCCTGCTCAGATCCAGGTTTCGCAGGGACTCCCGCAGGGCGAATTGTGCGTTTGCCAAAACGGATCCGAATGGCCACTAGAGGTGACCGGAGAATACATTCTATTCTTGCCGACGGAAGCCATTGCCAAGGCCAGCGAATTGGAGATTCGTCCATGTGACAAGTTGATTGCTTCTGTTAACATAAGGCGCAGCAATGGTGCTTTACGGGTTTCCAAGCAGGAAAAAGAGGTCTTCTCCTTCGTGGAGGAAATCAAGCTTCCCGACGCAAATACCCCAAATTATTATGGCCGAAATGGATTTATTGATCCGATGCGAAGTCCCGCAGGAGTGAAACTTACAGAAGCCTATCCTCGTGGACATACCCATCAGCATGGTATCTTTCATGCCTGGACAAGGTCAACAATCTCGGGCAAGATGATTGACTTCTGGAATCAAGCGGCCCAACTTGGAAACGTAAGACTGGTCGACGTCGAGCAAATAGAGGAAGGTCCCGTGGTTGCTTCCTTTGTTGCCAATCTAGAATACCTGGCTTATTTGGAACAGGATACCATCGTGGCTGCGCATGAGCAGTGGATTGTCCAGACCTATGCTGGTCCCGAGCAGGCACACGTGGTGGATGTAGAAATCATTC
>JAHQVP010000260.1 GCA_019634275.1 Saprospiraceae bacterium | reverse complement strand
TTCTCCAATCATGTAAGTCTATCACCATAAATGCTTTTGAAAGAACTTGTCCATATGGAATTGACAATACCGATTTACTTTGAGTCCCAAGTCCATGGTATGGGGCCAGCCATCCAGACGATGATAGTCCACAGGAACACCCGCCTTTTGCAATGCATTGGCTAGGGTGTCGCTTTGGGAAACCGGGACAATATCATCAATGGTGCCGTGAAAGATCAAACTTGGTGGATCATCATTTGACACGTATGTCAAAGGTGACATCGACTGGTATAGATCATCGGTATCTGTACCATAGGGAGCACCTGCAAATTGAATAACACTGGGATGACCGATAGCGAAGTCTGTCCTCAGATCACAAGGGCCGTATAGATTGACAATGGATCGGATGCTACCCTTTCCAGGTAAGAGACAGGGCCCGGACCTAATCGAATCTGCCTGTGTATACCCTGCCAGCATGGCCAGATGTCCACCCGCACTGCCTCCAATGATCGCCACTCTCATAGGATCAGCACCATACTCTAGTGCATGATCTATGAGCCATCTGATGCCGCACACCACATCGTGATATGCTGCCGGAAAAGTGGCTTCTTGACTTAATCGATAAGAAATGGTGGCCGTGACATATCCCTTGGCGGCGTAGTCTACCAGATACCGACGATAATCGTCACGTTTGCCAGACTTCCATGATCCTCCATGAATGAACACAAGCAATGGCGCAGTTTCTTCAAGCCATGTGGGTTGATAAACATCAAGCATGAGGGATTTATCTCCAAGTTGTTGGTATACAACATCTTGATGCCTGACGATAGAATCTGGAACAGCAGGTTCGGCATCAATCAATTTGAGAAGCTTAGTCGCATAAGCCGCCTTCATCAACCCCATGGAGCGATACCCTCTAGGTGGGCGCTCCTCTGATCCGGCACTGCAACAACACAGGGTCAATAAAAGGAATACCCCCAGTGGGAAGAAAAGCAATCTTGGTCCTGCATGCATCTTGGAGGAATTTAAGGAGAAGGAGTATGCATCAATTTAGTGCTAAACTGTCTCAGACTGCAAATACTTTTTTTAGCAAACCCTACAGTATTTTAACCCTGGTGTACCCAAAGTCCTCATGATCATGAGGCGGACGGTACAAATACTTTAGGATTCGTGCAAAATACTACATGCGACCATTTGCAAAGGATCATAACTTATCAAAGACAAATGGACATAATTCCATGAGCATAGCATGAATCTTGATTTTCACTTTATGAAGCATTCGTCCGTCACCTACGTATTCTCAATGTGTCTTTTTTGCCTTTTCATCTCCGGATGCGAAGACGATGATGCGTTTACCGATGTTCCATCTGCGCAGATTTTCCACAGTGTCGTTGGCAAGCGTGTTGCCTTCACTGCGCTGACCCTTTATGCCGATAGCTGGCAGTGGGACTTTGGGGATGGCAACAGTAGTGCCGAAGAAAATCCGGTCCACACGTACGAAAACGGGGGCGTATATACGGTAACCCTTACTGCAAATAATGCACAAGGCAGTGCTTCCGACAACATTGAGATCTCCCTGGAATTGCTTCCCATCGAATTGTTGACGGGTGGCGAATCCGACCCGGATGGCAAAACATGGAGACTCTCAGCCGGACATTCAGAACATGATCAGCTGGGTCTTCCCGATGCGGATTTCACCAGACTCGAACAGTTGCCAGCGGGTGCGCTTGGCTTGTTTCTGGGATTGGGTGCCGAATATGAGGATGAGTTTACATTTAAATTTGATGGCTCCTACTCACACGACACTAAGAACGGAGGTGCCTTTGGCGGATTGGTATTTGGCTTAGTCAATCAGATCCCACCCGTAACCGTTACGGAAGCGAGTCAGAGCTTTGGATTGGCCTCTTTGGCCTTTGAACCAGAGTCTAACGCTACCTTTTCTATGCATGAAGGCAAGGACTTTTCGTATACCGCCGTAAGTCAGGACGATGGCTCCACCACCTATGATGTGACTCATGAAAATGTTACCACACTGACCTTCTCTGGACAGGAATTTATAGGATTCATGGATTTCCATCGCGAGGTGATCGTGCAAGAGCTGACCGTCGATAAAATGCGATTGGTGATGCTCATGTCTGCAACCCAAGACGTCCATTTCAATAAACCATCACTGGCCTTAATCATGACTTTTGAAGTAGTACAATGATTTTCGCGAATAGACGCAAAACTGACATCATGAAACACGTCATACAACCTGTTCAATCTCCTTTTTTCATTCGGAAGGCAATAGGCATCTTGATCTTTCTACTATGGAGCATAACCATTTCCGCTCAAACGGTGACTGGTATTGTCACCAACGTCGCGGATGGCTCGCCCTTGGTAGGCGTAACCATCACCATACAAGGATCCGGAAGCGGAACCGCCACCGACCTTGATGGGAGTTTTCAAATTCAGGTGGACAGTGAGTCTGATGTCCTGGTGTTCTCGTATGTAGGTTATGAAACACAGGCCATAACCGTGGGCACACAATTGTACTTGAATGTTTCTTTGAGTCCCAACTCGGAAATCCTTGATGAAGTAGTCGTGACGGCACTGGGATTGTCACGGCAAGAACGATCGTTGGGTTACTCGGTGGGAAGAGTGGAGGGAGAACAACTCACTCGTGTGACACAGGAGAATGTCCTAAACTCTTTGGCAGGAAAAGTATCGGGTGTCACCATCAACTCGACGGGAGGAACAGGCTCTTCGGTCAGCATGGTGATTAGAGGGGCCACTTCGCTGAGCAGTGATAACCAACCCCTGTTCGTCGTCGATGGTGTACCACTCGTCAATACACTCAACAATGTTACTCAATTCGGAAATCGAAATCGTGTCGACTACGGCAACGCCATTTCTGACCTCAACCCAGACGACATTGCCACCATTACCGTCCTGAAGGGGCCAAGTGCAGCCGCCCTGTATGGATCACGAGCGGGCAACGGTGTGGTGCTGATCACCACTAAGAAAGCCAGTAAAGATCAAGGAATGCGGGTGGATGTGAGCAGTAATACCGTCTTTGATGTCCCACACCGATTTTACGAGATCCAATCGCAATTTGCTACTGGGTTCTTCTCTTTCACTCCAGATGACCTTCCTCCTGGAACATTTCTAAACATCAATCCCGCTGAAGCTGCGGGCGCTGGAGTGGAATTGGACAAGGGCTATTTTGGTGTGCAGTGGAACAGTCCACGTGATGCCAACGGCGTGCAAATCCCAACAGAACTGGTTTCCCACCCTGACAACGTGAGAAACTTTGTGCGGACGGGCATCACCTCCACCAATACCATTGCGCTCTCCAACAGCACCGATGTGGTGAATTATCGTCTGGCTTACACCAATATGGGCAACCGTGGCATAGTACCTAATTCGAATCTCAACCGGCATAATCTATCGCTTGCCAGCACCATCAACGCCAGTAAGTTGCTCACGGTAAGCAGTAATATTAACATCAACCATACCGGATCGGATAACCGTCCATCAAGCAACCGCGGTACTAACCCACTTGAGTGGGCATACAAGGTTCCGGCCAACACGGATATTCGCGATTTGGAAGACTATTGGGTGCCAGGGCTTGAAGGAATACAGCAACTGGTTCCACACATTGGCACTTACAACAATCCCTATTTTCTTGCCAATGAAGTCGTCAATAGCTTTGGTCGCGACAGAGTATTTGGGAACATCAAAGGGGTCCTACAATTTACACCAGAGTTCAGCTTGATGGGCCGGGTTTCACTTGATCGATACGACGAAACGAGAGAAACCAAAATCTCTCCGAGCTATACCAGGGAGTCTAATAATGGAGCATACGGCATCGTTGATCTTCGGAATGCTGAGAAAAATTTTGATGTATTGGCGACCTATGCGAAAAGATTCCAAGATGTGTCTCTGCAGGTTTCCGGAGGCGGAAACATCTTGCATTCGACCAGCAGGTTTATCAGCAATGCCTCTAAACCATCTGCCGGCTTGATAGTGCCCAACGTGTACACCGTGGATAATATTCAATCGGGAGCACTGGACTACACGAATGCGCGATCTGAAAAAGCCATCTACAGTGCCTATGGGCTGGCCAGCATCGGCTACAAGGATGCTATCTATCTGGACTTAACAGCACGTAATGATTGGTCCAGCACCTTGCCCAAACAAAATCAGTCCTTTTTCTATCCATCGGCCTCACTAAGCATCATCGTTAGTGAATTATGGGACATGGGCAGCAATGTAAGCCTCGTCAAGTTACGAGGAGGATGGGCCAGAGTCGGAAACGATGCGCAGCCTTATCAGCTCTTTCCAACCTACCAAGATATCGGACAATGGGGGAATTCGACCAGACTGGGAAAAGCAGGGACGATCCTAACCCCTAACCTAAAGCCCGAAATTGCGACTTCTACCGAAGTAGGCATTGATTTGGGTTTCCTTCAAAACCGCATTCGATTTGATGCTACCTACTATGAGGTGGACAATGAGAATCAGATCATACGCAACATTCCAGTAGCGAGCTCTTCTGGATTTGATCAAATCAATATCAATGCCGGATTGATCTCCAGTCGCGGTGTAGAATTGGGGCTTGGAGTGACACCGCTTGAGTCTGCCAATTTTCGCTGGGACCTCAACATGAACTTTACTCGAAATCGGACCAAACTGGAAAAGCTTAGTGATGGGATCGATGTGATTCGCTTTTGGAATGATGCCAAGGGTGGCTCATGGACATACGTTGGTGAAGAAATCGGGGACATCTATGATGCTGCCATCCTTCGGGTGGAAGATGAAAACTCACCATACTACCAATACCCCATTATCGGAACCGGAAATTTTGAATGGCAAGAGGTCAACGCCGAGGATACGCGCAACAAGGTTGGAAACTACAATCCTGATTTTATTTTGGGTTTTCAAAACAGTTTCAGCTATCGCAATTTCTCGCTTAATTTCTCACTGGATTGGCGGAAAGGGGGACAATTTATTTCGCAGACAGTTCGCTACAGCAGTGAGGATGCAAGCTCTCAAGTATGGCTAGACAACCTGATCAACCCGGGAGGTCGCACAGGCCAGGAGTTGCGCGACTGGTTGGTCGCAAATGAAGATGAGTACATCATCAATGGTTTCAATGTGGTTGGTGGCCCTAC
>JAHQVP010000259.1 GCA_019634275.1 Saprospiraceae bacterium | reverse complement strand
TCTGCCCCACTACGACAAGAGCTAAGTGTTGGTCGCGAGAAGATCATATCGTTGATAAATGAATAATTGGGACGTGAGGCCGTCAAAGAAATCCGCATCTACTGATCCTGTTTCGGTGCGGGCTGCCTTAAATCTGGCGATTTAAGCTCTGGGCTTCACATTCTTTTTGCCTGCAGCAGACTTGACACTTGCCGATTTGGCGGCAAGTTCGACCGCCTTCTTGACATTTACGATGCCCCCAGAAACGCTCAGGTCACTCAAGTCTACCAACTCGCCACTGCCCGGTTTTACCACTTTTTGATCCGGCACGATCGAAGATCTCGTTATGATGGACTTGATTTCCTTCGCCTTCAAACGGGGAAAATAGGAACGCAGGGTTGCGGCTACTCCAGCTACTACCGGGGCTGCAAAGCTGGTTCCACTTGCACTCTTATAGGTGGAGCCGACATCGGTTGAGTAGATTTGGTGTCCAGGAGCAAAGACATCTACTTCAGTTTTACCATAGTTGGAGAAGGAGGCACTCATTTCTTCTCCCGGCTGATAGGCCAGCGCACCGACTGCGATCCAGTTTTGTGCTGTTTTCTTGCAAAAGAGGCACTTGGCGACGTCGTAGGTGTCGTTCGGAAAATTGTCCTCCATATCATTGTCCTGGCCGGCATTTCCGGCGGCATGCACCAGTAGCACATCGTTCTTTTCTGCATATCGGATCGCTTTTTCGACTGCTTTTTCACGTGGTGAAAATCCCTTGCCGAAACTCATATTGATTACTTGTGCTCCATTATCCACCGCATACCGGATCGCATTGGCGACATCCTTATCGCGTTCATCTCCGTCGGGCACAGCCCTGATCGCCATGATTTTGACATTGTCGGCCACTCCTTTGATCCCAATATCATTGTTGCGATTGGCTGCAATGATGCCTGCCACAAAGGTACCGTGAAAGGCATCCGGACCTTTTACATCGGGATTTCCGTAGTCACTGTCTTTCCAATTTTCGTAATCGTCTTCCACAATAGTACGCGAGTTGTACTCTGGGTTGTAGGCATACTCTGATTTATGCTGTGCATCTTTCAGCCCTTCCTGATAATCTGTGATGACCATATCGCCCAGGTCCCGCACGGTTCCTTCAAAGGGCTGGATTTGGGGCAGGATCTCTGCCAAAAAATTCTTTACGAGTGCATATTCCGTCGCCTCCAGGCTATCGACTGCCGCCATGGTGAGTGGTTGATCGCCTAAAGCCTCATCGGCTGCATTGAATACGAACTGAAGATAATTGACCAATTGCGCGAATTCTTTAGCTTGATTTTGTGCTTCCTCCCGCTTGCGGGTTACTTTTTCTCCATATTCCTTATACCGTGCATATTCTGCCTTGTCTTTGGAGCTAAGTCGAGAGGCATCCGCACTGGCATACTTGGCATGCAGCGTCTGGTAGAGGCGAGTAAGCTCGTACGTATCCGGGCCAACATTCTTTCCAGATTTGCCTCCAATGAAATTCCAACCATAGTAGTCATCAATGTAGCCATTGTTGTCGTCGTCGATCCCATTGTCTTTGATTTCTCCAGGGTTGTGCCACATGACGTCAATAAGATCTTCATGTGTTGGGTCTACCCCTCCATCAATTACAGCTACCACTACTGTTTGGCTTGGTTTGCCCTTTAGAATGGTTTCATACATTTTCTCCGTACTTACGCCATTGACACCGTCTGCGACTGGATCCAGGTTAAACCAATTTTCTGGAATTCCATTTTGGCCAAAGGCAATGGACGAAAAGAGGAAGATGATGGACGGCAGTAGTAGGGAAGAAATCTTCATAGCAAATTTGTTTTCACAATACTAAAGGGAAAAAATGGACTGTTTAGTATACACACCTTACACTTAGATGGTTAACACTTGATGGCTACCTTGCACCAGTTTCTTAGAAATCTATAGATACGGATGTTAAAACACCTATTCATCACCACATTGTTTACTGTGATGTTGTGCAGCTCGACGAAGGCACAACTCGTAGAAGGCGGCGTACTGCTCGGTGGCAGTGTATACAGCGGTGACCTTGATCCAGATCAGATTGGAGAATATTTTGGAAATGTCCGACCTGCCATCGGCTTGTTTTTCCGATACCAATTTGATGAGCGACTTAGTGCTCGTCTTGGCTATCAATTTGCCAAAGTCCTGGGCGACCATGCTGATGCCATGGATCCGCGAAACCTAAACTTTCAGTCGAGAATTTCGGAAGTCTCGCTTGTTGGGGAGTTCAACGTACTTCCCTTTGGTTTTGACCAAACACGCATTACCCCTTTTGTCATGGGGGGCATCGGCTTTTTCCACTTTAACCCCTACACTGAATTTGAGGGCAGAGAAGTAGAGTTGCAGCCATTGGGCACAGAGGGCCAAACGTTGCCTGATGGCCCTGGTGCCTACAACCTCAATCAGTTTACCTGGATTCTTGGTGGAGGTATTCGATATGCGCTAACAGAGAACCTTACCATTGGCCTTGAGTCCAGCATCCGGATTACGTTTACAGACTTTCTTGATGATGTGAGTGGCGTTTATGTCAATAACGATGATCTGGCTACACAAGTAAGTAGTGTAAGTGCGAGCTTGGCAGATCGATCGGATGTTCCCAATGTGCCGGGCGCGTTGCGGGGAAACGCTGCACGAAACGACACGTACTACATCGGGCAGATCAGCATCTCGTATAATTTTCACAACCTCAATTTGGGAGGTGGAAAATCAGGAAAATTGGGGTGTCCAACATTTTGATTTTCAATCGCCTTCAAAGGTATATGTTGCGCCTTAGCTGATTGTGCAAAGTCCGACGTAACTTAGATCTATGCTCCATCCGAGTGAACAGCGTGTACCCATGTCCCAAGAGATCGAGTCCGCAAGAAAGATTCGTAGTGCATTGAAGCAGTATTGGGGTTTCCATGCGTTTCGCCCTCTGCAAGAAGAAATCATTGGCGCCATTTTAACGGAAAAGGATGTCCTGGCGGTGTTGCCTACGGGGGCAGGCAAGTCGCTCTGCTACCAGCTGCCGGCTTTAATTCGCGAAGGTCTGACCTTGGTGGTGTCTCCACTGATTGCGCTCATGAACGATCAGGTGAGGCAACTGCAAAAGAGGGGAATAAAGGCCGCTGCGGTCCACTCTCAGATGCCATGGTTGGACGTACAGTCGCAACTCAATCGAGCCCATCACGGTCAATTGGACCTTCTCTATGTATCGCCTGAGCGATTCACCTCTGAGCGATTTCTCACCCAAATTGCAGATACTGCGGTGGCGGGGGCAGTCATTGACGAGGCTCATTGCATATCGATGTGGGGCTATGATTTTCGGCCTTCCTACCTGGCGCTGTCGGAGATTCGCCGTTGGTTTCCAGAGTTGCAAATTGTGGCCACGACGGCGACTGCAACACCTGCGGTTGTCAAAGACATTCAAGAAAAACTGGAGCTGAAGGAACCGCATGTTTTCCAAGCTTCTGTTCTCCGCCCTAATCTACGCTTTGGAGTATGGAGACCTGACGATAAGATGGCCTCCGTGCTGCAATTATTGAAGCAAGTCAGCGGACCGACCATCATTTATGTGGGAAGGCGAAGGACTGCCCATGAAATCGAACGAGTCTTGGCGCGCCGTGACATCAACGTCGCGGCCTACCATGCCGGTCTGGATAAGGATAAGCGAAATGAAATCGAAGATGATTTCATTCGGGGGGATCGAAGGGTCATGGTGGCGACGAATGCTTTTGGAATGGGCATCGATAAATCCGATGTTCGGATGGTAATTCACTACGACCTGCCCTCAAATTTGGAATCGTATTATCAGGAGGCGGGACGTGCGGGACGAGATGGGGAAGCTGCCTATGCTGTGGCCCTCTATGCTCCCGTAGATATGGAGATCATGGAGGCACAGCTGGTGCGTGAGTTTCCTCCCGAAAAGTACATTCGGAAAGTATATGATGCACTGGGCAATTTTTTAAAACTGGCCATTGGGTCGGGCCTCGAACAGACTTTTTCGTTTGATTTCAATGCGTTCTGCAAACGATACTCTTTTGAGAAGACAGAAGCTCGAAGCGCCATCAAAGTGTTGCAACAATCCGAGTGGCTTGTGCTGGAGGAAGGAAGCGACCGTGCTCGCTGTACGGTGCATTTTGTTATAGAAGCTTCTGCTATCTACGACTATCGTACCAGTCATCCAGAGCGTGATCGGCTCATTAATGCCTTATTGCGGATGCACGAGGGCATTCTATTTCACCCCACCATGATTGATGTAGGGCGCTTGAGTCATCTGTTGGATGATGATGAAGAGGACATTGAGCGACGGTTGCGGCAATTGGATCGTGCCGGCATCATTGACTATCGGGAGCAAGATGACTTGCCTCAGCTTACCCTCCTGCGTGAGCGTGTTTCTGCAAAAAACCTCATCATCGATCGTCAGCAATATGAGTTTAGAAAAGAGAGGCGATTGGCAGCGTTACAAGCGATGCAGAAGTACCTCACGGAGCTGGTTTGCAGGCAACAGGAAGTGGCACGATACTTTGGTCAGGTACTGCCAGACCCATGCGGTCAATGCGATCTATGCCGACAGAGAGCCCGTCCAGCGAGATCCAATGAGGCAGGGTTGCGGACTTCAGTGATTCAACACCTCCAAGAAAATCGATGCACCCTTGACGAACTGATAGGCCGCTATGAATTCGATGATCATCCAGCCGTCATTGATATCCTACAAGACCTAGTCGATGAAGAACAGGTGATTCATGAGCCCCCATACTTTTTACGCACATGAAAGTTTGCTTCATCACGGTCACGAACGATGGCATCCGAGATCGCAGAATGAGACGGCTGTCACGGGCGCTTGCAGGCGCTGGGTGGGATGTCCGCATCATCGGAAGGACATTTACTAGTCCGGTCAAACATGAGGAAGTGCACCAGATTCGATGCGTATTTCGCCAGGGGCCCTTGGCCTATCTGGAGTATAATCTACGACTCTGGTGGTGCCTTAGAAATCAGCCATGCGATGTGCTCTGTTCGGTGGATCTAGATACTGCCCTGGCAGGCAGATGGATCGCGCCACGAGGCCCTAAGATGTGGGTCATAGACTGTCATGAGTATTTTGAAGAAGTACCGGAGCTCGCAAATAGTTCCTTAAAGCGATGGCTGTGGAGGCAGGTAGGACACGCTTGTTTGGCCCGAGCTGACCAGCGCTGGACCGTATCCGATCCACTTTCCAGAGCACTGCGTCAACGGTACAAATCGGAATTTGAGGTGATCCCCAATTTTCCTGTCTTAACTTCTAGGGACAACCCGAGAGGCCAGACCAAAGTACTTGTCTACCTGGGGGTACTAAATGCGGGAAGGGGCTTAGAGCAGATGATAGTGGCCATGCATCGCATTGATGGCATACTTTGGCTTCTAGGAGAAGGAGATCTTTCGCAAAAGCTCCGGAGCCAGGTGCGGCGGGAAGGATTGGATCAAAAAGTAAAATTTCATGGCTGGATACCCCATGCACAGATTCCCGATCTGTTGGCACAAGCAGACCTAGGGATCAATCTCTTGGACGACAGCAGCGCAAGCTACCGTCTGTCTCTGGCCAACAAGTTTTTTGATTACGTGCATGCTGGACTCCCTCAGATCACCATGCCTTTTGAAGGCTATTCGGATCGATTGCAGCAATATGCTGTTGGCGTCACCGTACCCGACCTATCCCCTCAACGAATTGCAGAGGCGGTCACAGATTTACTGACGGACCACGCCAAGTGGCAGGCTTGTCATGAACATTGTGTCCAGGCTCGAGAGCAATGGAATTGGCAGGTAATCGAAGCCAAAGTACTTAAGCGGTTGGACATGGAGCAGTAGATCTTGCCGCGAGATCTTATCGTCTATTCAGGAATGCTCTCGGACTTACGTGATAGGAAGTGAGCGCTGGCGAGACTTTACTACGACGAATAAGGAAAGAGGATCTAGAATTCTTGCCAATTTTTGGCGAAGACTTGCCAAAGAGATCCGCTACTTGCCCACAATATCCAGAAGAAAAGCATATTGTAAGGCCGTCTCGCGATAGCGTTTGTATCTTCCCGATGCACCTCCGTGCCCTGTCTCCATGTCCGTATGCAGTAAGAGGATGTTATCTCCTTGCTTGACATCTCTGAGTTTTGCAACCCATTTGGCGGGTTCCCAGTATTGGACTTGAGAGTCATGCAAACCGGTGGTCACCAGGAGGGCAGGGTAGGGTGCGGCCATCACGTTATCATAAGGAGAGTATGATTTGATATAGTGGTAGTATTCCGGATCATTGGGATTTCCCCATTCAGAATATTCGCCCGTAGTGAGGGGGATGGTCTCATCCAGCATCGTAGTTACGACATCCACAAAGGGTACAGCAGCAATGGCGGCGCGAAAAGGGGTCGGCCTCATATTAATGGTGGCCCCGATGAGGAGCCCACCCGCTGATCCCCCCATGCCACAGAGCAAATTAGGGTGAGAATACCGGTGTTTGATTAGATATTCTCCGCACGCAATAAAGTCTTTGAAGGTGTTTTTCTTCTTTAGGTATTTGCCATCCTCATACCACCATCTTCCTTTGTCTTCTCCGCCACGGATGTGTGCAATGCAGAAGACAAATCCACGGTCCAGCAGACTGATTCGAGCAGGGCTAAAGTACGGGTCAATGGTAATGCCATAAGAACCATAACCATATAAGAGGGCAGGGCTGCTGCCGTCAAGCTTGGTGTCCTTATGATATACGATAGACATCGGGACATCTTCTCCGTCGTGGCTCGGGACCTGAACACGCTGGGTGATGTAGTTGCTGGCATCAAAGTCTCCTTCCACCGGGTGAACTTTTATCACTTGACGGGTTCCGTTGTCCAGATTCACATCCATGATGGTATTTGGGGTGGCCAGGGAGGTGAATACGATTCGAAGTTGCTTGGTGTGGTATTCCCTGTTGATATGAAAGTCTACGTCATAGGTAGCCTGGTCGAAATCCAGGGTCTGTTCCGTTCCTGCCTTCGAGAAGACACGGATGCGAGGTAAGCCATCCTTACGATCTCTAATGGCGAAGTGGTCACCAAATGCTTCTACGTCATCGAGCAGCACCTGCGGATCATGGTCGATCAGTGTCTCCCAGTGGCCTTGATTCCAGTCCCTTACTTTGCAGGTCATCAGTTTGAAGTTCTGAGCATGCCGGTTGGTCAGGATGAGAAACCGATCTCCATCGTGCGCCAGGGAGTACTCGTGATTGGGCTCTCGAGGACAAAAGACCTGAAAGTCACCCGCAGGATTATCAGCATCCAGCAAGCGGTATTCGGTCGAGTAGGTGGATGCGGATTGAATGATCAAATACCTTCCACTTTTCGATCGGCCAATACCAGTTCGATAAGTCTCATCTTCTTCATGATATACTTCCACGTCTTCTTTCGTGGAAGTACCTAAAACATGTCGGTAGACCTTGTAGGGCCTCAGCGTATCATCTCTGCGTGTATAGAAAACAGTCTTTCCATCGTTTGCCCAGACTGGACTGCCCGTGGTATTAGCGATTACATCCTCGAGAAACGCACTCGTCTCCAGATGTTTAAAGCGTATGCTGTAGATTCGGCGACTCACCGTGTCTTCACCAAAAGCTAGATACTCCCCGGTCGGACTGACGCGTAGGGAGGTAGCGTGATAGAAGTCATATTCTCTGGCCAGCCCATTGACATCCAGTATGATCTCCTCGATGTCTGGATCCTCAATCTTGCTGCGACAATAGATGGGATACTCCTGGCCGGGTGCAAATCGATGGTAGTAGAGGTAGTCGCGCTCGGGAAATGGGGCAGAACGATCCTCTTCCTTTATGCGGGCAACGATCTCATGATAAAGCTCGTCCTGCAAAGACTCCGTATGCTTTAATGAGGCAGTGGTATAGTCATTTTCCGCGTTGAGGTACTCGAGTACTTCTTCATTTTCACGTTCTCTCAGCCAGTAGTAGGGATCCTGGCGTTTGTCCCCATGTTTTTCTAAAACCGTGGGGACTTTCTTTGCTTGTGGCGCTTTCATCATCGAAGTGGTTCTAAAAGCTGGCAAAGTTAGGCATTGGGAAGCCATCGTCGATCATTGTCCACTAATTGATCGAAAACATGGGATTAATAGTTATAAGAGCATTTTCTTTGCCTTCGATTTATGAAACTGTCCCTGAGCTATCGCAGAATCATCGCCATCTCACTACCCATCATGATTGGAAGTGCTGCTCAAAACATCATAGCACTGACTGACAGTATATTTCTCTACCATAATAGTGAAACTGACTTCGCAGCCATAGGCTTTGTCGGTGTATTTTATCTCATCATAATGGCCATTGGCTATGGGTTTTCGAGGGGAGGGCAGATCCTCATTGCTCGTCGAGTGGGAGAAGAAGACATGCCGGCAGCAGGGCGACACTACTACGCCATGCTGTTGTTAGAGGTGATCCTCGCAGTAATTCTCTTTGGCCTGATAAAACTTGGAGCCCGGCATTTTTTTGACTTTTTCATCGATTCCCCAGCTATTCTTGAGAAGAGCCTGGAGTACCTGAAGTTTAGGGTCTGGGGACTTTTTCCTGCTTTCGTCGGCGTTGCGGTGGTAGCCTTTTATACGGGCATAGCGCGCACAAAGTTTATTCTGATCGACACAGCGGTGCTGATTGTGGTCAACATAGCACTAAACTACTCGCTTATCTATGGTCGCTGGGGGCTTCCCGAAATGGGGATTGCTGGCGCGGGCCTTGCGAGTTCGCTGGCTGAGCTTGTCGCGTTGCTGGTGTTTGTCGTCTACATGTTCTTTGATCGAAAACTGGGCCGCTTCCTGCTGCGGAGAATACCGGCTTTTCGGGTGGATTTAATTATTCAGACGTTACGAATGGGAAGTCCCATTGTAGCCCAGGCTGTGGTCGGGCTAGGCAGTTGGTTTGTCTTCTTTAGTTTGATTGAGAATATGGGAGAGCGGCCATTGGCGGTGAGTAATCTTGTGCGCATCGTTTACTTGATCCTGAGCATTCCCTGTTGGGGGTATTGCGTGGGCGTAAATACACTAGTGAGTAACTTTATGGGGCAGAATGAACCTCGCATGGTGGGCCCAGCGATTGACAAGACCATCCGTATCTGTGTGGTTTCGACTTTGATGCTGGCAATTCCAGTCTTGCTGTTCCCAGCTACTGTGCTATATCCATTCTTTGGGTCACAGGATATGAGCCTCTTTGTCGAGGCGCAACCGATATTTTATGTGTTGTTCGTGATACTGACGCTCTTCTCCATTGGAGGAGTCTATTTCAATGGCATGATCGGTACAGGTGCTACTTGGGAAGGGCTTAAGGTCCAAGCCATCTGCGCAGCAGTCTACATGGTCCTGATCTATTTGGTCATCAATGTCTGGCAGCAAGGGCTGGTAGTATCATGGGCGATCGAGATCGCGTATTGGGTCCCGTTGATCTTCTTAGTCAGGCGATATATGTACAAAGGCTTTTGGCGCAGACTGAAGGTCTAAGACATGGCCACCTTGGCTCGACGGGCGATTTTTCAAATGCCAGAGACGGTAATTTTGGCAGATCTCCTCCCATATTGGCCGATCCTGCCCTTCCTGGAGGACTTATTCATGCGCTTGTTTTTGCCGTAAACAAAAGGATCGGGGGGTTCCATCCACAGATGTGGATAAGTCGTCGAAACACATCTTCATTAAACATATATATTTGAGCGCAATGCGACTAGAACGTCTCGAAATAAAGGGCTTTAAGAGCTTTGCCAACCAGACCGTCATTCATTTCAAGGAAGATGTGACCGGTGTGGTAGGCCCTAATGGTAGTGGAAAATCCAATATCGTGGATGCCATCCGCTGGGTATTGGGTGAGCAAAAGCAAAAGGATTTGCGACTGGAGAAGATGTCAGATGTCATCTTTAACGGCACCAAGAAGAAGAAGTCTTCGGGAATGGCGTACGTGGCCCTTACGTTCGAAAACTCGAAGAAGATTCTGGCCAGCGAATACAATACAGTTACAATCGCACGGTATCTGTACAATACCGGAGAGAGTGAATATCGGCTGAACAATGTTGTCTGCCGGCTGAAGGACATTCGATCGCTCTTTTTGGATACCGGCATTGGATCCAATAGTTATGCCATCATTGCGCTTGGCATGGTGGAGGACATCTTGGCGGATAAAGAAAATGCGCGTCGTAAGATGTTTGAGCAAGCGGCCGGTATCTCGAAGTATAAGCGTCGTAAACGAGAGACCCTGCTTAAGCTGAATAATACGCAAGCCGATCTCGACCGCGTGGAGGACCTGCTCTTTGAAATTGAAAAGAACCTGAAGACACTCGAGAAGCAGGCAAAGAGGACACAGAAGTACTTTGATCTTAAGGAAACCTATAAGGCCTTGAGTCTTGATCTGGCGGTGCTCAAGAGCAAGGACCTGCATGAAGCGTATACCTCGAAAGGAAAGAGAATTCGTGAGGAGGAAGACGCCTATCGGCAACTTGAAGTAGATCTGCGTAATGAGGACGCTCGGGTGGAGGCACTAAAGAAAAAGCACGTAGACAAGGAAAAGTCGCTTTCGGAGTTTCAGCGATCCGTAAATGACCTCATCAATGAGATCAGGACCAACGAGAATCAAAAGAACATTCTAGCGCAGAAGAAGGAATTTGAGCAGCACAACCTAACCATAGTTGGCAATCGAATCGAGCGAAACCAGATTCGTAAAGAGGAATTTTCCGAACAGGCTGCACGCTTTCACGAGGAGGTGGAAAATGGGCACAAGCAGGAAGAAGAGCTTAAAGAATCCCTGCAGCAACTTGTGGCCGTCCTTGAGACAGACCGATCTTCTCATGGTGAGGCAAAGGATTCTGTGGCCTTGGCGACCCAGAGCTTTCAGTCCAAACAGGATCAGGTAGTCCAGTTTGAAAAAGAACTGGCCGTAGTGGAATCTTCACTGGTGACTGGTCGGCAAGAAGCGGAACGGCAAAGAGGATTGTTACGCAACAGAAGTTCTGCATATCAGGAATATGAGCAGGAGCTCAAGGAACATCAGGTCAGTATGGAAAGCCTGGCTGCCTCTTTGTCAAAGAAAGAGGAGGAGGTGTTTAAGCAAGAGCAGCAACGAGAAGAGTATGAGCGTCAGGAAGACAAACTCTTTAGAGATCTGCAAAAGCTCCGGCGCAGCTCGGATGCGAAAAAACATGAGCACGACCTGATTAAGAGTCTTGTGGATACCTTAGAAGGATTTCCGGACAGCATCAAATACCTGAACAAACACTATAAGTGGAAGAAGCCAGCTCCCTTATTCTCCGATCTGATTTACTGTTCAGAGGACTACCGGACGGTGATCGAGCATTTTCTGGAGAATTACCTTAATCACTATGTGGTCAAGGATTTGAAGGCCGCTGCAGGCGCCATCCAAATGCTTTCAGATACACAGAAGGGCCGTGCGAACTTCTTTATTTTGGATCGATTTGGTACTCCTCGAAAGTCCAAAGTAAGCCCTCCCGATCATGCTATCGCAGCCATCGATGTGGTCGAGTTCGATGACAAGTATGCTGCATTGATGCATAATTTGTTGGATGGTGTATTTATCGTCGATTTCGGAGAGAGTCAAGCTTCCGTGTTGGAGGGCATAGACGATTCGTTGGTGTTGCTCTCTAAGGATGGCAAGTACATCCAACGGGGCAATATCTTGGGAGGAGGTTCGGTTGGCTTGTTCGAAGGAAAGAAACTAGGCCGTAAGAAAAACCTTAAGCTGCTGGAAAAACAGCTCGCCAAACTCGAGAAGGAAATCAGTCAAGCAGAAGGACAGCTCGATGGCATCAACGATAAACTGGCTGAACTGAGCAACAGCGATCAGCAAGAAGAGCTGGCGGAAGAACGTCAGCAGATGGAAGAGCTCAAGAGAAAAGAAGTATATCTCAAATCTCAGTTAGAGCATCTCGAAAATGAAGAATCCAATTCGAAGACTGCATTGGGCTCTCTAGAGGAAAGGTTGCAAGAATGGGAGGCCACGCGGATCCAGCTGAGCACATCAATTGAGGCTACCAGTCAAGCAATGGCCAGTGAGCGTGAAGCCCTGGCAGAGATAGACGAATCGTATGCTGCGATTGCGCAGAGACTGGCCGATCAGACAGAGCAAGTAAATGAGAAACAAATCGAATTGATTCGCCTGCAGGGTAAACTCGCTGCGACTCAAAAGGAGTTGGATTTTGCAACCGGTCAAATAGCTTCTTTGTCTGATGGAATTGCCAAAGACAAAGCTACACTAGCGGAAACACAGGAGCGATTGACGGATCTCACGCAGCAGGTTTCGGACCTGGAGGGACTGTTGGTCAGTCAATATGAAGAACGTAAAGCCCATGAGGCGGACCTATCAGGACTGGAAAGCACCTACTTCGAAGCCAGGAAGGAGATCTCCACTGCCGAAGACAAAGTAAGACAACTCCATCGTGATCAGAGTGTCAAGCAGCAATTGGTCAACGAGTTGAAAGATGAATTCAATGAGTTGAAATTTAGCATGAACAATGTTGCAGAGCGTCTCAAAATTGAATTTGACATATCGCTGGATCAAATCATGGAGCAGCATGAGCCAGAAGAACATAATCTTGAGCAACTGGAAGAGCGGGTACTTAAGATACGCAACCGCATTTCCAACTATGGGGAGATTAATCCGATGGCTGTCGAAGCATATGATGAGATGCATGTACGTTACGAGTCCATTACGCAGCAGCGTGACGATGTGCTAGAGGCACGGGACTCGCTTATGCAGACGATTGAAGAAATCGAGACTACTGCCACAGAGCGATTCATGGAGGCCTTCACGACAGTGAGGGGACATTTCCAAAATGTATTTCGATCACTGTTTACAGAAGATGACGCATGTGATCTCATCCTGGTGGACCCCAGAGATCCTTTGACTTCCACCATTGAAATCATTGCAAAGCCCAAAGGGAAACGGCCTAAGTCCATCAGTCAGTTGTCGGGAGGGGAGAAGACCCTAACAGCCATTGCCCTTTTGTTTGGTCTGTACCTCCTGAAACCTGCACCCTTCTGTATTTTTGATGAGGTAGATGCTCCACTCGATGATTCGAACGTGGAAAAGTTCAATAACATCATCCGTGAGTTCTCCAAAGAGTCTCAATTTATTGTGGTAACCCACAACAAGTTGACCATGGCTGCAGTAGACGTGATCTATGGGGTATACATGGAGGAGCAAGGCATTTCGGGTGTGACGGAAGTCGATTTTCGAAATTTTGAACATACCAGTTTCCTAGAAGTCGTCTAGCTGATTCTATTGTTTGATCCTTTTACGTAGCTTCATCACCCATGAGTGAGATGAAGACGTACAAGATTGCTGTGGTGCCAGGTGATGGCATCGGACATGAGATTGTTCCTGCGGCCATTGAGGTAGTAAAGAGGGTTGCGGAGAAACATCACTTCGCCCTTAGCACATCGCAATTTGGCTATGGAGCGGGACAGTACCGGGATACAGGGTCTTTCATTACAGAACAGGAGTTAAATGGACTGGCGGATTTTGACGCGGTCTTATTCGGTGCCGTAGGCCTGCCAGAAGTCGACGACACTTTGCCATTTAAGATGTTTACCAATTTGGTGAGAACACGATTCAGCCAATATGTAAATCTCCGGCCGGTCAAACTATTCGATGGGATTGCATCGCCGCTCCGTCACAAGGAACAGACAGACATCGATTTTGTCATCGTGAGGGAAAATAATGAAGGCGAATTTGTGCAAAGTGGCCGGCAGATCTATCCAGATCGTCCGGAAGGCATGGCTCTTGACACCAGCATTTTTACCCGTCAAGGTATCGAGCGCATAGCGCACTACGCGTTTCGCTTGGCCGGCGGTCGTCGAGGTCACCTCACCAATGTAACGAAGTCAAATACGTTAATTCATACACTATCTTATTGGGACCGGGTCATCGAAGAGGTGGCTCAACAATACCCACAGGTGCAGTATCGCAAGATGTATGTCGATGCCGCATCTGCCAATTTTGTTCTTCACCCAGAGTACTTTGACGTCATTCTTACGACCAATATGATTGGGGATATTCTCAGTGATTTGGGAGGTGCTATAATGGGCAGTCTGGGGCTCGGAGGGAGTGGCAATATCAACCCAGAAGGTGATTTCCCGAGTATGTTTGAGCCCATCCACGGTTCTGCACCGGATATAGCGGGAGCCAATAAGGCCAATCCGATTGGGCAAATATGGTCTGCTGCACTTATGTTGGAACATCTCGGAGAGCGCGGTGCTGCAGAGACTTTAATGGCCGCTATCAATCAAGTGACCGCTGGGGGAAACCTGACTCCGGACCTCTCGGGAACCTCCTCGATGACAGAC
>JAHQVP010000258.1 GCA_019634275.1 Saprospiraceae bacterium | reverse complement strand
GGATTCTTCAATTATTCGACGAACGCATTGAAAATTCCCGACAAGCACTGCCATTCAGTGGTCTAAGTTGTTGCTGATTGTAGTTTGGTAGCTCGAGTGATTTCACGTTTGCCGGCAGGTCCCGGTAGGCTTTCCAACGACATGCCCAATGCCTTGAGGGCACGCTTAAAAGTCCCCTTTGCGCAATATGTTAGCAACATGCCACCTACCACGAGCGAATCCACAACTGCATCCAGATGCGGCCTCTCCCACAAATGGGGCTGTGCAGCTGGAGCGAATGCGTCATAGAATACAAGATCAAATGCCCCATCCGACTTGTAATCCTCAAATAAGACCTGGTGTTTTGTAAAAACGAAAAATGATGAAATGGTGTGCGGCTCTTCCCAGGTCACCTGATGTAGACGAGTGGAATCCATCTGTAGCAGATCATCATATTGCAGGTCGTCTGCAGTTGATTGGTCGATGGGGTAAGCCTCTAGTGAAACATATTGAATCTTTCTTCTATAAGCTTCGGACCATTGCCAGCTCAATGCTGCGTTCAAGCCGGTGCCAAACCCATATTCAAGAATGCGTATGATGTTTTTCGGGGACTGGCCTTTGAATACGAGTCCACCTTCGATGAAGACATGCCGACTTTCTTGAAGTGCACCATGATGCGAATGATACAATTCGCCAAATTGTACAGAGCGAATGGTATTAGATCCGTCCGAGGTAGGTTCTATCACGAGGTCAAGTCAGGACCTCTTCTACCTCCTCCAGGGTGATCGCAAGGTGAGAAGAATCCAGAATGCATTCTCCATCTTTAATGACCAACAACTGGGGCGATTCATGGTAAACCGAAAACTCCTTGGCGATGGCATTGCTAATGTTGCGATGCCTGTGTAGATCGAGGTAGTAGACTTGATCGAAATCAGCGTCTTCCCATTGATCTTCTACTCTAAGTTTTGCCATAGAGCTGATGCTGCATGTCGTACTATGCTTAAAGATCATTACCGGACGATCAAAGGACGATTGTTTGATCTCTTCGATTTGATCCATCGAGGAGAGCGCTTTCCATGGTGACATGCTACTTCTATTTGTTACACAGGAGTAACAACTTCCAGGGTGGCTTGTTCAACGGAGAACTCACTGGGGCACCCAACACCACGATTGCAGGAAGAAATCATTGCCATCAGTGCTAACGCTAATGCGAGCACGACAAAAGATCTATTGCGAATGTTCGTATTCATGTTACAAACTTATTTAATAAATCCCTATTTATACAGGTTCATGGGAGAAACGACCAGTAAAGAATTTTTAGTGTTGATCGGTAAAGTGTTTAATTCATGCGAATTCACCTAATTGCCATAGGCGGAAGCATTATGCACAATCTTGCACTGGCCCTTCAGCGGGCAGGGCACATCGTTTCAGGATCAGATGACGAAATCTATGACCCCGCTCGTACTAATCTTTTGTCAGAAGGGCTCTTGCCCGATCCGGGATGGAATGCTGAGCGAATTGGTTCAAATCTAGATGTGGTCATACTCGGCATGCATGCTAAGAAAGATAATCCCGAACTCCTCCGGACTCAGGAACTGGGTCTATCGGTGGTCTCCTTCCCAGAATTCATCTTTGCTCAGTCACAGGGGAAGGAAAGGGTGGTGGTAGCCGGTAGTCATGGCAAGACCACAACCACTTCCATGATATTGCATGTTCTGAATAAGGAGGGTACTGACATGGACTACCTGGTTGGTGCACAACTTGATGACTTTGACTTGATGGTCAATCTCGGTGACGCCCCTGTATTGATTGCAGAAGGGGATGAGTATTTGTCCTCCCCAATCGATCGTGTCCCCAAAATATGGCACTATTATCCCCACATCGCGATCATTACGGGCATTGCCTGGGATCACATGAATGTCTTTCCCACCTTTGCTGACTACAAGAATGCTTTTGCTGAATTCATACGTCGGATGCCATCAGGAGGGCATCTATTTTATGATGGATCAGATGCCATTCTTCAGGAAATAGTTGCCCAGAATAGTGATCATCTGAACGTTGAATCCTACGATCCTTACCCGGCCACTATACGGAATGGGATTACCTACCTGCACGCTGCACAAGGGGAAGTCCCTCTCCAGGTATTTGGAGAACATAACTTAAAAAATCTATCTGCTGCCCACCTGGTCTTGGCCCAACTTGGCATCTCAAAGTCCTCGTTTCTAGAGCATATCGGATCATTTACAGGAGCCGCAAAAAGACAGCAAATGCTCCACCAATGGGACCACGGAGTGGCCTATCAGGACTTTGCTCATGCCCCCTCTAAAGTCATGGCAACGGTCACCGCTTTCGGAAACCAATATCCGGATCGAAGGCTTGTTGCATGCCTTGAGTTGCACACCTTCAGCAGCCTCAATACGGCATTCCTACCACACTATGCGCTAAGTCTGAGCGCTGCAGATATCCCGATCGTATACATCAGTGACCATACCATCAAAATGAAGCAAAGACCGTCGATAAGTGAGCAGGAGGTAAGGAGCAGCTTTGAGGACGATCGCATCACCGTATTTCGTCGACCAGAGGAATTAGCTGCGTACATCACATCCCTAAATTGGACCAATGCCAATCTTCTGATGATGAGCTCCGGTACATTTGATGGATTAGACCTGAAAAGCTTAGTAAAAGGCAGCGTGGTTTAGGTCATCTGATTACGAAAATATTCCAACGATAGCAGAAGGGATGACTTTACTTTTCCCTCCAAAACAACGTTGTTATATGCCCCCTGAAAGCCTTATCTTCGGGCTTCAAAATCAAAAGCATGGCAAGAGAAATCGCACTGAGAGATGCCCTTCGCGAAGCAATGAGCGAAGAAATGAGAAACGACGATCGAGTTTTTCTGATGGGAGAGGAGGTAGCCGAATACAATGGTGCCTACAAAGTGAGCAAAGGCATGCTGGACGAATTTGGTGCCAAACGGGTGATCGACACCCCTATCACCGAGCTTGGCTTCGCGGGACTTGGAGTGGGTGCAGCCATGAACGGCTTACGCCCCATTGTCGAATTCATGACCTGGAACTTTGCAATTCTGGCTTTCGATCAAATTGTGAATAATGCGGCCAAGACGCTTTCGCAGTCCGCCGGTCAGTTCAGTTGTCCGATTGTGTTCCGAGGACCAACAGGATCTGCAGGCCAACTTGCTCAACAGCATTCACAGACCTTTGAAAGCTGGATGGCAAACTGTCCTGGGTTGAAAGTGATTTCTTGTACCCATCCTGCCGATGCGAAGGGACTACTTAAATCCGCTATTCGAGATGAAGACCCGGTATGCATGATGGAGTCGGAAGTGCTCTATGGCATGACGGGAGAGGTCCCGGAGGAAGAATACCTAACCCCGATTGGTGTTGCAGCAGTTAGGAGAGAAGGAACTGACGTCACCATCGTGAGCTACAACAAGATGATGCTTGAAGCGGAGAAAGCGGCAGAAGAGTTGGCGAAAGAGGGAATCTCCGCGGAGGTAATCGACCTGCGCACCATCAAACCCATGGACATCGAAACCATCATCCGCTCCGTTCGAAAAACAAATCGACTGGTTGTAGTCGATGAAGCGTGGCCTTTTGCTGGAGTTTCTGCCGAGGTTGCTTATCAGGTGCAAAAACACGCTTTTGACCACCTGGATGCACCCGTCATTCGACTCAACTCTGCAGATACTTCCTTGCCTTACGCTCCAACCTTAGTAGCAGAGTACCTACCCAATCCGACAAAGATCATAAAGGCGGTAAAAGAAGTCACCTATAGTATGGCATAAGCCAGCGCAACAGATGACCCTTTACGATCAGCTCATTCAGGACGGTGTACTGCACCATGTCACCTCCCATGACTCGGTCAGGATTGAGACGATCGATCTGCATACGGCAGGAGAACCATTGCGCGTAATTTTGAAAGGTTTTCCGGTGATTTCTGGAAACACCGTTTTAGAAAGAAGAAGGTTCTGCCAAGATCATCTAGACCACCTCCGGACTGCACTGATGCATGAGCCCAGAGGCCATCAAGACATGTACGGAGCCCTACTCGTGCCACCAGACAGGGATGATTCGGACTTCGGAGTTCTGTTTGTACATAATGAAGGGTACAGCACCATGTGTGGTCATGCCATCATCGCCCTGACCCAATTGGTGCACGAACGGAAATGGAAGCGATCGAGTCATGGCGATTCCCTTGAGTTAAAAATCGATGCGCCCTGTGGTCAAATCACCAGCCACATTGGCCAAAGCGACGAACCAAATCCAGAAGTATCCTTGTTTGGAGTGCCTTCCTTCGTCATCGGGAAAGGAAAAATTTCCCTAGCATCTGGTCAAGAAATACCGTACACCCTGGCCTATGGTGGGGCATTCTATGCCTACGTGGATACCGACCAGATCGGGTGGGATATTCGTCGAACTCCCGTGCAAGAGATTCGTGATCTGGGCATGCAAGTAAAACACGCCGTGATGGCATCGGACCAACGAATAGTCCATCCCGTAGAGTCCGACCTGAGCTTTCTCTATGGGACCATCTTTACCTCATCCAAGAGTCAGGTGGCAGACAGCTTTAATGTATGCGTTTTTGCCGAAGGAGAGATAGATCGATGTCCCACGGGCAGTGGTCTCTCTGGCAGGATGGCCATAGAGCACCAGATGGGAAGACTACTACTTGGTCAGGACATGACTGTCGAAAGCATTTCCGGTGGGGTATATCGGGCATGCCCGGTTTCCCGCATGAAGTTTCAACAACATGATGCCGTTGTCCCTAAAGTATCTGGAAGGGCACACATAACAGGTGAACATGCCTTTTTACTCCAAGAGAATGATCCACTGCGCCAGGGCTTTCTACTGCACTAGGCCTGGACCAATGGTTTAGGCTAAGATGTCTTTCACCACATGCCCGTGGACGTCAGTGAGTCGATAGCGTCTCCCTTGATGCTTGAAGGTGAGTTTCTCATGATCGATTCCGAGTAGGTGGAGCAAGGTGGCATGAAAATCATGGACATGGATGGGATCCTTAACGATGTTGTATCCAAAATCATCCGTCTGTCCGTAGGTAAAGCCCTTCTTGACTCCAGCACCTGCCAACCAAACGGTAAAACACCTGGGATGATGGTCCCGACCATAATTGTCTCTTGTTAGGGCCCCTTGAGAGTAGACCGTCCGGCCAAACTCACCACCCCAAATGATCAGCGTATCGTCAAGGAGACCCCGCTGCTTTAGGTCCCGTACCAATGCTGCGGTTGGTTGGTCCGTGTTTTTACATTGATGACGTATGCCGCGAGGCAAGTGCAG
>JAHQVP010000257.1 GCA_019634275.1 Saprospiraceae bacterium | reverse complement strand
TCCACTTCACAAAAGTGAACATCCCCAGTTCTCTCAGTTTTCGGGATACCTTTGGCATCACCCCCAATTGGTCGGGAGGTGCATTCCATCGACACTGAGGCTCACGGGTCTCGCGATTCTTCACCAACTCCAAGCAGCCCAGCATGCCCGTATTGCGCCAGTCGCCGATGCTGGGGTGATTGGCGATGAGGTCTTCCATTTTCTGATCAAGTATACGGCCCATATCTGCCGCCCGTGCAATCAGATCATCCTGGTGATATACGTCGATCACGGCCATGGCCGCAGCACAACAGGCTGCATGTGCAGAATAGGTCAGGCCAAGAGGCAGGAATTGTTCGTCAAATCCCTCTGCGAGTGTATCTGATATGCAAATCGCGCCCAAAGGCAGATATCCAGAGGTCAAGCCTTTTGCCATGCATACGATGTCGGGAGTGATCCCATGATGGTTAAATCCAAACCAGGCTCCCGTGCGCCCAAATCCGCTCATGACTTCATCCACGATCAAGAGGATGTTATACTGATCACATAGTCGTTTTACTCCCTGCAGATAAAGCGCCGGATATTTTATGCATCCGGAAGTACCCGATTCACCTTCGAAGAGTAGGGCCGCAATGTTTTGAGGTCCCTCGTATAGGATGATCTGTTCCAGATTCTTCAGTGCCCTCTGACCACATTCTTCCATGGAGGAGGAGTACCAGGGACAGCGATAATAGTACGGATTTTCAACGTGAACAATATTGGGTACTTGTTGCGCATCGGCTGTATGTTTTCTGGGGTCCCCACCTGCACTCATGGCGCCAAGCGTACCTCCATGATAGGATCGATACTGTGTCAGGATTTTATGCTTGCCCGTGACTACCCGGGCGAGTTTAATGGCATTCTCGATGGCGTCGGCCCCCCCAAGGGTGAAAAATACCTTGTTTAGATCCGCAGGCATCACATCGGCAATGGCCTGACCTAGTCGTCCGCGGATTTCGGTAGCAAAACTCGGTGCGGCATAGCTCAGAGATGTCATCTGTTCTGCGACAACCTCAATGACACGTTCATCGCCATGGCCAATATTGACGTTCATCAACTGTGATGAAAAATCAAGGTATTGCTTGCCATTCTGGTCAAACAAATAGACCCCCTTTGCCTTCTTGGCCACGATCGGCGCCAACCCTCCTTGTGCTGCCCAGGAAAAGAGCGTATGGTCTAGATTCTGTTGGGCAGTTAATGAATGTGTCAAAATCATGGTTATTCGAATTAAAGAATCATGCTAGCTGGTCCAATCTTGCCAATCTGAGGCATTCCACTTTGTTGTCCTTTTCTTCAATCGCGTCCAGAAATGGATTGAGCTCTTGCCCGTAATATCACAGGTTCCAAACTTGGATTCGTTCCAGCCCCCGAAAGAAAACGGTTCTCGCGGCACTGGAACCCCGATGTTGACTCCGACCATGCCGACACTGACTCGATCCGCTACATAATTTGCCCAGGCACCGTTCTGGGTAAACACAGAAGATGCGTTGCCGTAGTTGGATGCATTTTCGATCGCAATAGCCTGATCTACATCAGGGCTTCGCATGATGGCAAGCACTGGTCCGAATACTTCCTCCTGAGCAATTTTCATGTCTGGTCGGACGTGATCGAGGACGGTAGGCCCAACGTAAAATCCTCCTTCTCCATTTGCAACTTCTGGATTTCTTCCATCGAGGAGAAGCTGTGCTCCGCTGCGGACAGCATCGGTGATGTAACGTTCGATCCGCGCCTTTGCTTCTGCAGAGATCACTGCCCCGATCTCCGCTCCGGGTGTGATTTTCTCTGCTTCCTGTACAATCTTATGTACTATATGGTCAACATTGCCAACGGCTACCATGGCCGAGGCCGCCATGCAGCGCTGACCGGCACAACCCGACATAGCCGCAGCGATATTGGCAGCCGTCACTTCTTCATCAGCATCGGGCAACACAATCAAGTGGTTTTTTGCTCCGCCCAGGGCGATGCAGTTCTTCAGATTGCTGGTGGCTCTACGATACACTAGGGCCGCGATCTTCGTCGATCCAACAAAAGATAAAGCATCAATGGAAGGACAATCACATAATTTCTCAACCAAGTCCTTACCTCCCTGAACTATCTGAAGCAATCCTCGGGGCAAACCTGCCTCATGCATCAATGATTGCAATCGCACTGCGGTCAAAGGAGTCTGTTCTGAAGGTTTTAAAAAAACCGCATTTCCTAAAGCCAGGGCATTAGGGAGTGACCACATAGGTACCATCAGAGGAAAATTAAACGGAGTTATGCAGGCCACGATACCCCTTGGTTGGCGACTCGTCCGGCATTCTACTCCTCTACTCACTTCTTGCACCTCATCGTGGATGATTTGTGGCAAGGAACAAGCAAACTCGCACAGCTCCATGGCTTTATTGACCTCCGCCATGCCCTCCCCGTGTGTTTTGCCGTTTTCGCTGCAAATGATTTGAGCGAGCTCCTCTGCATTTGATGCCAGCAGGTTTCTCAGTTGAAAAAATACCTGTACGCGTTCCTTCAGTGTACGGACGGCCCATTCACTCTGCACAACCGTGCTTTGGTCCAACATAAGATTCAGCTGCTCAGGGGAAGTCACGGGAACCTCGCTAATTTTTCTTCCATTGCGCGGATCAAGTACATCAATCTGATGGCCTAGTTCATTGGGGGAGGTGTGCGTCGTCTCTATCGGCATGCTTATCTAGAATATGCAAGTAAATTAGTGTAAAATCAGCTTAACTTAAATCAGAACAAAGAATCATCAGGCCCTTCCAGGATGGAGCTTCAATTGCGCAGATTTTTAGAGAAAGACTTTGTAGAATATCAACATTGGTTCAAGGACGAAACCATGAATAAAGCGCTTGGTCCTATGGACGATGATTGGTTGCGATATGTCATGGAAGATGAGAATGGAATTCAAATTGCCATTCATAGTCAAGAAACTTTGATCTCCGTCATTGGGATTGTACCTCCGGAAAAGGAGGGAGGGCCATTCGTAATTAGTGGCTTTGCAGTCAATCCTGTGGTGCAAAATCTCGGTTACGGCACGGCATCTTTGCATCTGCTGCTCAAAGAATTTGCACTGCAGCACGTCAGCCAGTGGATATGTTACGTGGCGTCCGAAAACGATGTTGCCCGGCACTTCTTCCAAAAGAACGGATGGCGACCAGGCGTGGCAGAGAATGGGATGATTCCTTTCTACTTCAAGGCAAACGTCAATGTTGCCCAATTAGATTCATAGTCCAACTCTCCTTCATCACTCTCATGTATGTGAATGGTAGCTGCATACCATTTGCCCGGAGAATTGATGTCAATGGAGCAAATGCCCTCCTCATTTGTTCTCACAGTCTTCCCGCTGTAGACTTTCCCGTTTGTCTTGTAACCCGTGCGTACTACTTCGTTAGCAAGGGGTTCCCCTTTGTACAGCAAACGCATGGATAATGCATCACCAACTTTCATCGCATAAGGGTTGCTCAGAGGAATAAACTCGATCGGGTATCCCAAAATCTTCTCGTAGTCAGCACTATGTGTTTCGCCAACTTGCAGGAGGCACTTTACATGCTTAGAATACTTTTCTCTAGCACTTTGGTCCTCATTACCATTTCTTGCCCGTTCGCTTACCAGATCCGATAGGCCTTCATGTACAAGGTAGTCTTTGAAATCCCCCGCACTCATTTCCAAGATTCTGGGCAACGTCGATATTCCAGCCATGTAGGTTCCCTCGGCACCCACCCCAATCCTTAGGAAGGTAGCCTCATCCTTATCCCAATAATTGTCGGTTGGTATCTCCATTTCTTTACCACCCCCGACAACTTTCGCGTTGACGATTCGATCGCGTGTGATGATGTTCTCACTGTTGTCAAAGCTTCCATTAAACAAGTACAATTCTGTCTCTTGGCCTGGATCGATGAAGAAAGCATCCGTCTTTAGGAACAGTTCATGGCTTGAAAAAATCAAATAGCAGATGATAAGGATTAGATACCGATGCATATCTCTTAGTTTGTCAATAGAAATTAAGTCGTCGACACCAGTGCTCAGAATGCTTTTGAGTCAATGAGATGCCAAATCACAAAAGGGTTCTTTGGTCCTAGAGTTCGCGAATTTTAATGTTGCGGAATCGGACAGGATCACTGTGGTCCTGAAGGCAAATATGCCCTTTTCTAAAAGTGCCAAAGGCCGGCCATTGCTTAAATTTGCTGTCGGCCACCATGGCTTTCCACTGATCATCAAACATGGTGAATGAAACCACTTGAACGCCGTTCAGCCAGAAAGTTCCTTTGCCCTGATCCATGCGGATTCGAGCACTGTTCCATTGACCAGCAGGTTTGACGGTTTCTTCGCTGCAAGGAATAAGATCGTATAAGTCTCCAGCCCGATGCATATGGATTTTTGCATCTGGGTGACACGTGTTGTCCAATATTTGCATTTCTGGTCCTGTATGGTATGGCTTTTCAAAGTCCCCTTCTTGCACTCCCCACATGATGCCACTGTTGCCGCATTCCTTAATCATCCAATCGATCTTAAAGTCAAAATTCTCGTAGGCTTCCTTGGTAATGATGTCTCCCCCATCAATTGCACGGCTCTTGCCATCGGTGATGGCGGTGACCAATACGATGGATCCGTCGTCCACTTTCCAGCTCTGCCCAGTAGATTCGGACTGAAAATTCCGCCATTGATTCATGGATTTGCCATCGAAGAGCAATTTCCACCCTTCCTGTTGTTCCTCAGCAGTTAAAGTGTTTGGAATCATTGCTGTGGTGGCATCCCCAGCGTCGTTTGTAGCCTGTTGCATTTTTTCGTTGCACCCAGTCGCTGCAAGGCCCATCAGAAGGGCAAATACTAGAATTCTCATCGTCAATCTCACTTTGATAAATTAAGGGGGTAAGTTAATAAAAACACGTTCCTTTATTCCTGTGCAAGTATCAGCCAAACCAAGCTAAAACGACGCCCATTGTCAAGGACTGTATTGCGTAACACTTTCGTCACCAATCTTGGATTGGTGGTCTTGTTGAATCTCCTGATCAAACCTCTCTATATATTTGGGATAGATCGAGGGGTGCAAAACGTGGTTGGTCCGGAAGAATATGGACTCTACTATGCCCTATTCAATTTCGCGTATCTCTTTCAGCTCATTCATGACCTGGGAATTCAAAATTTTAATCACGTCCACTTCAGTAAGTCTCCACACCTCTTAGCAAAGTACCTGCCTCGCATACTGGGCAGCAAGATGGCGATGGCTGTGCTGTACTTTATGGTGATTGGGCTTGCCTTCTGGATACTGGGCTATGAGAAAGCGCTGTTGCCACTCTTTGCACTAATAGGCGTCAATCACGTTTTGGTTTCTCTAGTGCTGTTGCTGCGAACCAGCATATCTGCAATGGGCCATTATCGCACAGACAGTCTATTGTCTGTCCTAGACAAAGCTTTGCTGATCCTGGTGGTTGGAGGGCTGCTGCTTAATCGCCCTGGAGACATTACCGTGTTGAGCTTTGCCCAGGCTCAGACATGCACATTGTTTCTAACCTTGGTCGTTTCTGCCTTTCTACTGCTTCGATCTACGTCAAGTCGTAAACTGAGCATTCAATTCTCCTCCGTTTTTTTCATGTGGTTGGTCAGGCAAGCGTTACCATTTGCTTTGGTGCTGGCTTTGATGACCCTATACACTCGTCTTGATGCGGTCATGTTGGAGCGGATCTTAGCGGACGAGGATGGACAGTATCAAGCAGGACTATATGCAGCTGGGTATCGCATTTTGGATGCGGTTAACATGGTCGGCGTCCTGATGGCCGGGCTTTTGCTTCCCATGATGTCTAAGAGCTTGAGTACTCCTTCGCAACTTGCGGCGTTAACGGCTGATGCATTTGGCATTCTTTGGACTATAACATTGACTGTAGCTGCAGGATGCATCGCCTTTAGTGACCAGATCATTTATCTGTTATATGCAGATGCGACAGAGGAATGGTCGGCTGTTTTTGCCGTGTTGATGCTGAGTTATCTAGCTTCAGCTCTCTCCTATGTCTACGGCACTCTACTAACGGCGGGTGAGCATCTGCGCCCCATGAACCTGATATTTGCATTGGGGTTTGGCTGTAATTTCATTCTAAATTATTTCCTGATTCCGGTTTATGCGGCCTGGGGTTCGGCTCTGGCGACTGTGGTTACCCAATTTTTGGTCAGTGTTTCATTGTTGATTCTTTGCCAGCAGACTTTCAAACTGCCCTTCAGACCCCAGAAAGTTTTGACCCCATTACTGCTAGGGCTGGTTGTGTCCGGACTTGCATATGCCCTTACCGGCAGTTCGATTCCCTGGTATTATTCTTTGGTCATTCTGACAGTCGGAGGATTTATCGCATCTGCTGCGATGGGTCTCTTACCACTCCATGTGCTGCGAACGAGATCGTCCCTCTGATAGATTGCTGGGTTTGTTTTCTACTTTTGTTTATGACACAACTACACCAACCGAATGTCAGAACAACCTAGAGACGACTTCAATTTTGTTGGATTGGTGCGCTTCATTCTGAGCCACCTCCGTTTATTCATCCTTGTAGGTGTAATTGCCGCGGTGGTGTCGGCCGTCATTTCCTTGATCATGACCGAGTATTTCACGGCAAGCGCGGTGGTTTTTCCTGCGCGCATAAATTCTGTCACGCTCAATGACTACGCGGTGCGCCGGGGCAACATTAGCGAATTTGGAGAGGAGGAGGAAGCGGAGCAACTTTTGCAGATCATCAACTCCGAAAGCCTTAAGGAACGGGTAATGGACCGGCATGATCTTTACACCCATTACGAGATTGATCCAAAGGATCCACATGCACGTACAGAACTGTTTGAAACCTATGATGACTATGTGGGAGCACGCCGAACAAAATTTAGCTCCGTCGAGATTACAGTAACCGACAAAGTTCCTCAGATGGCAGCTGACATTGCCAATAGCATCATCGAGTATATTGACACGGTCAAGAATAAGATGATTGCAGAACGCGCCTTGGCGTCCTTTGGCATGGTGAATGATGTCTACAGTGAGAGTGAAGCACAGTTGTTTTCTATTGCACAGCGCATGGACTCTTTGCAGACGTTGGGCGTTGCTACCGAACAAGAGCGCGCAGCTTTGTATCGGGCCTATGGCGAGGCTTTGGCCAACAATAACCGGACTGCGGCCAGTCAGCTAAAAGCACAATTGGACATCAATAAAGAATTTGGAGATGAATACGATATCCTGAAGCGCCAACGCGACCGCATCGCCGATGAATCCCTGCGACTGAAGTTTTTCCGAGAACAATTTGAAGCAGATGCAGATCTCCGCATCGCACAGACGTTTGTTGTGGATCACGCCGCCGTCCCGGACAAGAAGTCTAAACCCATACGGTGGCTTATTGTGGTCGGATCTACCGCCGCGGCTTGTCTGTTAACGCTGGTGCTGCTCTTGCTGCAGAAACGCCTACCAGAGCTCACGGGGTGAGGGCCGCAACATGGAGTAGAAACTGGCCATTTGGGCTTTCCTTGGTCTTCATCGGATGCTTAGGGATTTCAATGTGGTTGGAATTTTACTACATCCTGGCGATTCCGTTGATCCTTGGCCTTGCTTATGTGGCCATCTTTCATTCTCGTTTTCTGCTCTACATTGCTGCATTTCTGACGCCCTTTTCTCTCAATCTGGAAGAACTGGGGTTGGGAGGTATAGCGTTCTATTTTCCGACTGAACCTTTGCTTCTGGCCATGACCATAATGCTGTTGATTGGGCAGTTGCATTCCTCGCCTCTAAAGTCAGCAGTATTGCAGCACCCCGTAAGTAAGGTACTGGTTTTGCTATTGCTTTGGACGGGCATCACCGCTTTGACCAGTACCGCTCCACTCGTTTCCGTCAAATTTCTCATTGCAAAAATGTGGTTCGTGGTTCCCTGTTATTTTTTTGCCGCGGGATTATTCATTCAGCGGGATCGCAGTCTGATTTTTATTGGAAGTTTTGTTTTGGGGCTCCTTCTGGTCGTCCTCTATACTACGATCAAGCACTACATGCGTGGATTTGATGAAGAATCTGCTCATTGGATCATGGAACCTTTCTTTAGGGATCATACGCAGTACGCAGCCGTCATTGCTATTTTTATTCCCTTGCTTTTTGGAGCTGGTCTGGAAAAGAAACTTGCCCCATTTGCAAGGCTGATTTGCATGGGAGGCCTCTTGGTGCTGCTCATCGCGCTTGTCTATACCTATTCCCGTGCTGCATGGTTAAGTGTGGTGCTGGCATTTGGGATTTGGATGGCGGTTCGATTGAAGATCTCCACTCGCATCATTGCAGGAATGGCGATGACAGTCCTGCTCATGGTAGCGATCAGCTTTGAGGGATTGGTCATGCAATTGCGTCAGAACCAGACCGACAGCTCGGACGACTTGATCGAAAACGTAGAATCCATTACAAATATCTCCACCGATGCATCCAATCTGGAGCGACTCAATCGCTGGAATGCCGTTTTTGCCATGGCCAAAGAGCGCCCCTTTCTGGGCTTCGGACCAGGCACATACATGTTTGAATATGCTCCCTATCAAAGAGCACAAGATCTTACCGTGATAAGCACCAGTTTTGGCGATGTGGGCAATGCACATAGTGAATTTCTTGGGCCTCTAGCCGACATGGGCCTTCCTGGTATGCTGTTGACGATTTGCTGGGTCGCAATCTTCTTTCGAAGTGCTTTTTGTACCTATCATCGTTTGCCAGCGGGAGAAGCGAAGCGCTTGCTTCTTTACTGCACCATGGGATTGGTAACCTACTTTGTGCATGGTTTACTCAATAATTTTCTAGACGCCGATAAGGCAAGTGTTCCGGTTTTTGGCCTTATGGCAGTCGTAGTGGCCATCGACATTGCCAGTAGGCGGCCCAAAACGAACACAGGACATGAGCCGCTATAGTCATCTGCCTAAAGCCCTTCGAATGGCGATGGCCTCCCGTCGATTGGGTCCATCCATTTTTGAGCATGCCCAATTTGCCAATGCCATCATTCCTGCCTACCATCCCGTACCGTGGCCTCGATCTGCCGCAGAAGGAGTGTATGAAGAGCGCCAAGGAATGCATAATAGGCTCAAGTCGACAGGATACCTGGTTATTGTGCAAGGCACCATTTTACATGAACGTTACTGGGGTAAAAGTGGGTCCTCCATCCCGTCCAACAGCTTTTCTGTTGCAAAATCCTTTGTGGCCACCCTGGTAGGACACGGCTTTCACGAGGGCTTCATACAGCGAGCACAACCAATAGGAACATTGCTCCCATCCATTCCCGCTGAGCTGGCTTCCATCACCATCGAACAACTGTTGATGATGAGCACGGGTATACAATGGGATGAATCCACTCGCCCCAACAGTGATAATGCCATCGCCTATTATGGCACAGACCTGGAGGCCATGACGCACAAGCTCAAGAAAAAGAAAGACGCAGGATTGGACTTTGAATACGTTAGCATCGCTACGCAACTCTTGGCTCAATGCATAACCTCTGCCAGTAAAAGAGACGTCGTTGATCATATGACTGACCTCTGGTCGTTGCTGGGAGCGGAACATGCAGCATATTGGAATTTAGATCATGCTCAAGGACAGGTAAAAGCTTTCTGTTGTCTTTATGCAACTGCCCGTGATTTCGCGCGTTTGGGAAACCTCTATCTGCGCGATGGCATGATCAAGGGAATGCCATATCTATCTTCTTCTTTTGTTGCCCAGGCAACACGTCCTTCTCATACTTTTGATGTACTGACGGGCAAGCCGAACAGTTGCTATGGCTGGCACTGGTGGATTGTCTCCCATCGAGGACATGCCTTTTTCTACGCGAGGGGAATTCGCGGACAATACATTATTTGCAATCGCAAACTGGATATGATTATCGTGAGGCTAGGTCATAGGAGGTGTAAGGTCGACCCCTATACAGGGCATCCTCCTGATCTATTCGTATGGATCGACGAGGCCCTTGATCTCCTGGCAAGCAATCCATCTTGACGAACCCCCTGCGCTCAGGACGCTGGAAAATATCGTTCTTTTAAAATGTTAAGGTGGTGTATTTCATGTCCTGCAGTAATGTACCCCAATGCCAGTACAGTAAAGGGTCGATCAGAAGCCATTCCTCCGAGGTCATAGGCACCATCGTCGAATGATCGGAAGAGATCCAGTGAACTTGAACGCACGCTGTCGTATTCATCTAAGAGTGAGCTGCTGCTGCGAGCATTGGCATTGGAAGTCAGGACATAGGCATCCTGATCAAATCCGGCTAACGGAGTCTCATCTCCCCGCGCAAAACGCAGCGCGCGATAACAAAAAATTCTTTCAGCATCGATAATGTGCAATAGGATCTCTTTGGGAGTCCATTTGCCTTCCTGATATCGATGCAACCATGCCTCATCGGATAATGCACGGAAGTACTCCTTACTTGCCATTTGATTGTCATGCAGTGTCTTGATGAAGTCATCATCCGGCACAAGACCGATGTATCCGGTATACATTTCATGTATATTGCTGGTATCAGGTTTTCCTATCATGCTATTCTGAACGCTTGTATGAGGGGTAAGATAAAAACGCTACGCCTTAGTATCTCTCTTAATTGAACCATTAGTCGTCATTTTCTGGTTATTCGTAAAAAAACAACCATCCGGATACGCCCAGCCTCTACATTTGTAACCGTTATTCAACTCATTTAAAATATAAGATCAATGAAAAAGCTGTTAAGCGTTTCCCTATTCAGTCTTTTGGTGTTTGCTGTACAGGCGCAGACTGCCGATGAAATTCTGACAAATTACTTTGAAACCATCGGAGGTGTTGATGCTTGGAAAAGTCTTAAGTCCATGAAAATGGAAGGCACCAGCTCGATGCAAGGAATGGAATTTCCCATCACCGTATACAGTAAGAGGCCCAATTTTGAAAAGGTAGAAATCAGCGTGCAGGGCATGCAAATCGTTCAGGCATTTGATGGTGAGAATGCGTGGTCAATCAACCCTATGATGGGGAGTACAGAACCTGCAAAAGCCACCGCAGAAGAATCTGCTGAAGCAGCTAAAAGAACCTTTGAGGATGCGTTTATTGACTACGCTGAAAAGGGACATACCGTGGAGTTACTGGGCACCGAGGAGATCGAAGGTACCCAAGCGCACAAGATTCGCTTAACCAAGAAATCCGGAGATGAGGAATTTTACTACTTCGACGCGGAAAACCATGTCCCCATCATGATGCGATCTTTCGCAGCTGCTGGTCCCATGAAAGGCCAGGCGGTTGAAACCTATTTAAGCGACTATGAAGAGCATGAGGGCCTGATCATGCCCATGTCCATGGAACAACGCATCAATGGGCAGACCTTTATGCAAGGCACTATGACCTCTGTAGAACTCAATGCAGAATTGGCAGACAACGTATTCACTTTCCCAGCGGCGGAGCAAGTAACCGATGAAGAAGATGAAATGAAAGAAGGAATGAAGAAAGAGGGGGCAGAGATGAAAGAAAAGTCGGAGAAAATAAAGAAGAAAGCCAAGGAAAAGGGATCAAATTAATCTTCAACAAATCAAAAACAAAGGGGCCTCATCATTCGGGCCCCTTTACTATTTATCGCTACATCATATGAAAGTCTGCTTTACCTACCTTTTATGTCTCCTCTCTGTGTGTGGACTGGCTCAGGAACCCGTCAACATATCGTTTGGGGCTTTGCGTGCGCGCAGCATAGGACCCGCTGTCATGAGCGGTCGCATCAGCACCGTCGACGGCGTCCATCGTGAACCCAATCTGTTTTATATAGGGGCCGCAAATGGCGGTGTCTGGAAGACCCGCAGTGGTGGTGCCAGCTTTGATCCCATATTTGACGACTACACGCAGTCGATAGGGCACATTACCATTGACCAGGCCCACCCTGACACGGTATGGGTAGGTACAGGAGAGCCGTGGGTACGCAACAGCGTTTCCGTGGGAGACGGCATCTACGTAACCTTAAATGGTGGCCGTACCTGGGCCAAAAAAGGACTAGAGTTGAGCGAGCGCATTGCAAAAATTCAAATAGATCCCAATAATCCTTCTACCGTCTATGTAGCGGCTCAAGGCCCGCTTTGGAATACCGGAGGTCAACGTGGGGTATACAAGACCGAAGATTTTGGAGACACCTGGCAACATGTATTGTCGGTCGACGACAAGACCGGTTGTGCGGACCTCACCATGCATCCTGAAAATCCCAATATCTTGATTGCAGCGATGTGGGACCATCAACGCTATCCAGATTTCTTTCGATCCGGAGGAGCCGGCAGTGGGTTGTACATGACAACAGATGGAGGTGAAAACTGGCGAAAAATTACGACGGGCCTACCCAGCGGAGAATTGGGAAGAATGGCGGTGGAGTTTGCCCCTTCTAATGGAGAGGTGGTGTATCTGACCGTTGAAGCAGCAGAGGGCAAAGGTCTTTACAAATCATACGATGGTGGCCAAAGTTTTGAATTTGTGAATGGCGAGTTTGGAGTGACGGTGCGTCCTTTTTACTTCTCAAGACTGACCGTTGACCCCACGGATGAGAATAAGATCTACAAATGTGGATTGAATCTCAGCATCAGTGAGGATGGCGGCGAAGGATTTAGACAAGTGGGTAGTGGCGTTCACTCAGACATTCATGCCATTTGGGTAAGCAAAAGCAATTCAGACTACGTAGTCATTGGAACCGATGGGGGAGGTTATCGCTCGCTTGATGGAGGATATCTATTCGAAATGTTCATGAATCTTCCCTTGTCACAATTTTACCACATCAGCGTCGACAACGATACTCCATTTAATGTTTATGGAGGTCTGCAGGACAACGGCACTTGGTTTGGGCCTTCACGAGGGTCCAGTGGCATGATTCGCAACAGCGATTGGGACATTACAAATTGGGGCGATGGTTTCTATTCGTTTAGGCATCCCACCAAAAAAGAAATCGTCTATGCCGAATCACAGGGCGGCAATTTGGTCAGGTTCAATAAATTTGATGGACAGCGCAAGGACATAAAACCCCTTCCAGAAGAAGGAGAGCCTAAATACCGTTTCAATTGGAACTCTCCCATCGCCATCAGTACCCATCAACCTGATCGTATTTACTTTGCTTCGCAGTTTCTCTTCCGATCGGAAGACATGGGGGACAGCTGGGATCGAATTTCTCCTGATCTGACCACCAACGACCCCGAGAGACAACGGCAACGTGAGTCCGGAGGCATTTCCATTGACAATTCGACGGCAGAAAATAATACGACCATATACGCAGTATGTGAGTCGCCAGTAGACGAAAACGTCATATGGGCTGGTACCGATGATGGGAATCTTCAGGTCACCCAAAACGGAGGAGCCGATTGGCAAAACGTGGTGCAAAACATCGACGGACTTCCCCGTGGAACCTGGTGTAGCTATGTAGAAGCAAGTCCCCATGATGCCGCGACTGCCTTTGTCACCTTTGACGGACACAAGGGAGGCGATCAGGACATCTATGTCTATCGGACAAATGACTATGGCCAGAGTTGGACCAGCCTTGTCGGAGATGGCATCAAAGGGTATGCCCATGTGATTCGACAAGATCCCGAAGTCGCATCCCTGCTCTATGCAGGCACCGAGTTTGGACTATACATCTCTTTGGACGCTGGCTTGAGCTGGCGCAGATTTAAGAACAATCTACCGGCAACATCCGTACGTGCAATAGACATACAAGAAGAAGAGAGTACGTTGGCCATTGGTACACATGGTCGTGGGATCTACTTCATCGACAATCTAGGACCCTTGCGCCAGTCGTCGTCCGAGATCAAAGACAGCATCCTGCACTTTTATGACTTACCCCCTACCGTGGTGCGATTGCCAAGAATGAGCAGGCCATTTGGAGGAGCAGGGAATTTTGCCGGTGGCAATCCCTCAGCCTCAGCGGAAATCGCCTACTACATGAAAAAGCGCCACACCTTTGGAAAAATGAGGCTTGAAGTCTTTGACCAGGACGGTAACCTGGTGAAAGAACTGCCCGCTGGTAAGAGCGCCGGAATCAACATCGTCCAACTGCCCTTACGCTTGCCACCTCCCAAATCCGCCCCTACAAAAAACCGAATGGCTTTATTTGGATCTCTCATGACTCCTGCCCTTACGGAAGGAGAGTATACCGTAAGAATTACCAAAGGCAAGCGCACCTTCGAACATCAGATCGCACTAAAACCCGATGAAAACTCCCTCTACAGTAAGGAGGAACGCATGCTCCAACAAAAGGTATTAAAGGACTTGTATGACATGACCGAACAGTTGGCGCACGTGTATGGCGCCTTGGAGGAGATGGAGCAGCAAGCGACGAAATTAGAGGAGCCCACCATAAAATCATTTGGAGAAGAAGTTGCCAAATACAAAGCAACCTTGGTGTCTCTGGATGGAGATTTTTACGTCAATGAAGGAGAAGAGGCCATTCGTGAGGAGATTTCGCAATTGTACCTCGGCGTAAGCACTTATCCGGGTAAGCCTTCAGATCGCCAAATACAAAAGGCGGCGATGTTGGCAGAAGCATTTAGTGAAGTAAAATCTACATATGCCGATTTTGAATCACGGGCCAAAGCGCACAATAAAAAATTGCTGGCAGAAGGAAAAAAACCGCTGGTCTGGAAAACTTTCGAACAGTTTAAAAAGGCCTAGTCTCCTGCATTGGCATCGCCTGCGAATTGGTCTAACTGGGCACCAGTTCTTTCGGATGGTTGCGCGGGAATATTCAGGGGTGTTGCCATGATCATCTATGGGATGAGCTTGCAGATCGCAGCTTAGGGTTACCTTTCTTTAATGTAACTTTCCTCCCAGTACAATGGAATCGGGTGTCTTATAAATTACTCATTGCATACGTTCATACAAACCCAAAGCCAGAGCTGCATGATCTGGTATACCAGGCATGCAAGGAGCAGTCCGTCGATCTTACGGAAATAGCGGACATACGGGACTTTTCAGATGCGTTTGTTGAACAAAATCAAGTGGTTCTGCTACAGGGTGAGGCATTCCAGTCGAAACCATTCAATGCACGAGACTATCCGGGACTGGGTTTAGTGCTGCTGTTTGAAGAAGTGGATGAAAAGGCGATACGATTGGGATTGCAACTTGGGGCGGAACAATGTCTCGACTACACCGCTTTTGCTGAGCGTGCGGGTGCACACATCCAATCGATGTTTGCTGTAATGTCTGAACGAGGATTCTCTATTCCACCAAACGACGCATTAGAGCATAAGAGGCTGGCCGAGATCGACATGTTGAAAACCGAGTTTTTCACCAATATCTCTCACGAACTTCGTACTCCACTGACCGTCATCAAAGGCATGGCGGATCAGATCGAAGCAGACCCTGAAAATTGGTTAGACCGGGGAGTGAACTTGATCCGTAAGAATACAGACGATCTTCTTGATCTCGTCAATCAGATATTGGATCTGCACAAGTTGGAATCGGGCAATATGAAAACCAATTGGGTTCAACGCGATATTGTCCCCTACCTCTCCTATATAGCAGAGGTGTTTCAACCATTGGCACACCAGGCTGGATTGGCTTTCGAATATGAGGAATCCGTCTCTTCTCTGATCATGGACGTGGATCAGGAAAAATTGCAACGTGTTCTGTTCAATCTTCTTTCCAATGCCATCAAGTTTACGCCAAGTGGAGGTAAAGTAGGGCTACGAATCTTTGTCGAAGAAGAACACTTGGTGCTGGTTGTTTGGGATACTGGCATCGGTATACGGCGAGAGATCTTAGATCGGATTTTTGATCGCTTCTTCCAAGCCAAGGAAAACTTCCACAATGTGAAGATCGGAACAGGTATTGGCCTCGCATTGGTCCGTGAACTGATTAGTCTCATGGGAGGGAGTATCGAGGTAACCAGCGCTCCGGAAGAGGGATCTGATTTTCGCTTGCTTTTACCAATCCACCAAGAAAGTAAACCAGTTGGCCAGGACATTGATCTGTCTGCCATTTCCGTGCCGGTGATCGAGCGTGAAATCAAATACTCCTTAGAGAATTCGCCTGTCCAAAAAGATCTTCCAAGGGTCCTTGTGGTGGAAGACAGCCCAGACATCGCGGAGTACCTGACCGCATGTCTCGAAGAATATTATCAAGTCTCCACGGCACCGAACGGGCAGGAGGGGTTGGATGCCGCCATAGAACACGTTCCCGACCTCGTCATCAGTGATGTGATGATGCCACGAATGACAGGACTAGAGTTTTGCACTCGCTTGAAGACCGATACAAGGACGAGTCATATTCCGGTGGTCCTACTAACGGCGAAGGCCGATGAAGTATCGCGTATCGAAGGCCTGCAGACCGGAGCAGACGCATACCTCACCAAACCCTTCAATCGCCAGGAGTTGCTTGTCCGTCTGGGCAAACTGCATCAACTCCGACAAACCCTGAGGGAAAGATACCAGTCACTTGAGCACCTTTTGGAAGAAAGGACATCGACCAATTTGGAGGACAGTTTCATGGCTAAATTGTATCGGGAAGTCCTGGATCATGCGGAGAACCCAGACTACGGTGTGCATGAGCTTTGCCGGGGCATGGCCCTCAGTCGAACGCAGCTACACCGAAAGATTAAGGCACTAACCGATCGTTCTACTACTTCATTTATTCGTTGGGTCCGACTCAGTCGCGCACGCCAACTAATCGTTAAGAGCGATCAACGAATCTCCGAGATCGCGTATCATGTAGGATTTTCTGATCCCAAATATTTTTCAAGGTCGTACGCCAAGGAGTTTGGCCACTCACCCAGGGAGGAGAAACGGATTATATCATAAAGATTGTGCAAAGAACTGCCAAAGAGGATCATGCGGCAGAGGAGCGATACATTGATAGGCTCGGTCGTTTAGATCAAAGTGCATAACATGGCTATGGAGGTGTATGGAGCGGTCTCTATTCTTGCGTTTAAATCCGTACTTATTGTCTCCTTTGATGGGGCACCCAATGGCGGCAAGCTGGGCCCGGATTTGATGTTGTCTACCTGAAGCAAGCTGAATCTCGAGGAGATGGTAATGGGTACTGGAGGACAATAGTCGATAGGACAGACGGGCTTCTTTGCCCTTGGATCGAATTAACATCTTGTTGCTCTTATGCGATTTCTGAAGACGATGAATCAGATCGCCAACTGGGGGAGTGGGTACATTCGCTACTGCAGCCAGGTACTTCCGCGTCACCGCTCCCATTTGGAGTTGCCGTTGAAAAGACGCAGCTGCTTCTGCATTTTTAGCCAGCACGACCAAACCGGTGCATGGCTGATCAATCCGATGACAAGGGTGACACGGCAGGTTAGCATATGCTGTAGCCAATCCTACTAAATCTGGCTGAGAAGATGATTGCACCGCTAATCCTGCGGGCTTATTCAGGAAGAGAAAGTGAGCATCTTCCTGAACAAGCATATCTGCGACACTAGGTGTCGTCATCCTCTATGATCTCGTAGTCCGTATATCCCTCATCCTCTTGGTTTCTGCCGGAGGGCGTGTCGATCGACTTCCTGGGCGACAACATACGATAGGCCAACATGAGGCCAATGCCAATGATGAGCAACTTTATTATCACACCTCCAAAGGTACGTGCCCAACGCTTAAAAGCAATTAGATCCTCTCTTATCTTTGGGTTGTGAATGTAGAGGTAGCAGGTGAGGAGTTGGTATTGCACCACCACAAGGCCGTCTATTGGCCGGATCGGCAAGCTTTGATCCTAGCGGATCTACACCTGGGCAAGATTGATCATTTTCGCAATTCGGGTCTATATGTGCCCGCCATTGCTGCCATGGACAATTATGAGCGTATGTCATCGCTCATGTTAGACTTCGAAGTCAAAAGGCTGATTGTGGTTGGCGATCTCTTTCACAGCACCCTCAATGCAGATTGGAAGAACTTTGCCACGTTTAGAACCACTTTTGCTTCCGTAGATTTTGATCTAGTGATCGGCAACCACGACATATTGGATGTAGCACTGTGGGAAAAAAACAACGTTTCCGTCTATCAATCACTGACCGTAGGGCCTTTCTCTTTTTCACACTACGAGGAGGAAATCTTCGGAACCTACAATCTCTCCGGCCATGTACATCCGGGAGTGAGATTGATCGGATCGCCGGGACATAGCCTCACTTTGCCCTGCTTTCACTTTGGAAAGTCTTCTGGTATTCTTCCTGCATTTGGGACATTTACTGGATTGTCTGTCTTGTCCCCACAGCGCGATGATCAGGTCATTGTGATTGGCGATGAGGAGCTCATCTGCTTTTGACCATATTCTGCACGGAATAGGCTATTTTTGAGCCCTCATGGACAAGGACTCGCAGAAAACGAACGGTGACGTAATCTTTGAAAAGGAATTGTTGCCTCATGTCGACCCCTTGACCACATTCGCCTATCATCTTACCTACAATGAGGAAGACGCGAAGGATCTTGTGCAAGAAACCTTCATGAAAGCCTACCGGGCCATTAAATCTTACGACGAGGGAACGAATGCCAAAGCCTGGTTGTTCAAGATCTTGAAGAATGCATACATCAACCAGTATCGGAAGAAAAGTCGTCGTCCGACCAAGGTTGATTTCGAAGAATTCATCGGTTATCAGGATCAGGAGGAAGCAAGCATTGCGGAGTACCAGGATCTGAGAGAAGAAATCTTCGAGAATTTAATGGGAGATGAGGTTACCTCTGCAATAAACTCCCTGCCTATTGATTTTAGGACCGTCATTCTGCTTTGTGATGTTGAAGGGTTTACGTATGAAGAGATTGCAAAAATCATCGATATCCCCATTGGCACTGTGCGATCGCGTTTGCATCGGGCACGGAACATGCTCAAAGACAAATTAAAGATCTATGCCGAATCTCTGGGATTTGAAGACAAGCGAAGCAAGGCAAAAGATGACGAAAGTGAGTAGAAAAGTTTGTTATTTTAGCTTAGCTTCTACCCTAAGGCCGAGCATATATTGTAATTTTTAATCCACTATTGATATGCGTGGTCCGAACGATTACCAAGAATTACGACAAAATGTAGACCTCATTTTAGATCGTGCCCTAACCCAGGAAGCACAAGATGAAATGATGAAGAAAGTTGAGGGAGATCCCGAGTTTGCGCAGATGATGAATAAAGAGCGGAACTTTCGCGAGTTTGTTCGAAAGAATGTGACTCGTCCTAAAGTCACTCCAGAATTCATCCAGTCCATTAAGGACCAGGTCCGATTTCCACATTAGCTGACCAGCTGCACTTCTCCTTTTAATCCGTCATCACTTATCCAAGTGGTGACCCAGACCTCTGTTTATTAATGCTGGAAAAACTCATGCAGATCGAGGCTCACTTCAAACACCTCGAAGAACAGATGGCCGACCCTGAAGTCCTTTCAGACCAGTCCCGATATGCGAAAATCAACAAAGAATACCAAGGACTCAAAGAAGTAGTCGATTGCTACTACACATATCGAGACCTCCTAAGGGACCTGGATGGGGCGAAGGAGCTGCTTCAGGATCCCGAGATGAAAGCAATGGCCCATGAAGAAATTCAGGAGCTGCAGGGACAAAGGAATGATCTCGAAGAACGTCTCAAAGTGCTATTAATACCCAAAGATCCAGAGGATGAGCGTGATGTTCTATTCGAAATCAGGGCTGGAACAGGGGGTGATGAGGCCAGCATTTTCGTCGGTGATCTCTATCGCATGTATTCTAAATACTTCGATGCCCAGGGATGGAAAGTGGAAGTGCTTAATGCCAATGAAGGAACTTCAGGTGGATTCAGCAAACTCCAACTGGAAGTATCCGGGACAGATGTATTTGGAAAGCTCAAGTTTGAATCGGGGGCGCATCGCGTGCAGCGAGTGCCCAAAACAGAATCTCAAGGTCGGGTGCACACGTCAGCAGCAACCGTGGTCGTGATGCCAAAACTAGAAATGGAAGATGTCGACATCAAGAAATCTGACCTAAAGGTAGACACCTTTCGATCCAGTGGTGCGGGGGGACAACACGTCAACAAAACCGAATCGGGCGTGCGCTTTACGCATTTGCCCACAGGCGTCGTATCCGAAAGCACCGACGGCCGATCTCAAATCAAAAACCGGGAAATTGCGCTCCAGCGATTGTATCAAAAAATATACGAAGCCCAGAAAGCCGCTTACGAAAAAGAAAAAGCAGAGCACAGGCGCAGTCTCGTTGGCAGTGGTGACCGTTCTGACAAAGTGCGGACATACAACTTTCCACAAAACCGGATGACGGATCACCGCATCGGGCTGACACTTTACAGCCTAGACAAAATCATGGAAGGGAGCATCGAAGATATTTTGGAAGCGCTTCAGGTGGCAGAAAATGCTGAGAAGATGAAGGGCGAGGCAACGGCTTAAGATTAGAGGAGCATTGCCATTCTGAAAACATCTCTAAAATAATTTGACGGCCGCCATCTCTCCCTTGAAGTCCCCCCAGACTGCTTAAAATAGGTAGAGCCTGCATATTTTGCATGACCCAGGACATCCCTTGCATAGTTTTCTGCTTGTCAGAATAATCTCTTATCCGTTCTTCCCTGGCTTCAAATTCTACATTTGTAGAATAAATATATTCTTTCTACGTTTGTAGAATAATACGTGACTTATGCGGCCAAGTTTATCCAAGTCTGAGGAAGAATTAATGAACATCCTATGGCGTATGCACCAAGCCCCTATGCGGGATCTAATAGAGGCCTATCCTGATCCTAAACCAGCAGCCACAACAATTGCCACGTTGCTCAAGCGGATGAGGGACAAAGGATATGTCGACTTCAAAAAAAATTCCTCTGCGCGGCTTTACTTCCCCTTAGTAGATAAAGAAGTTTACTTCTCAGGACAAATAAATACCCTAATTCGGGACTTCTTCGATGATAGCGCTGGTCAATTCGCTTCATTCTTTACCAAGAGAACCAATCTATCCAAGGACGAACTACGTGCATTGCGCAAGATTATCGATGCTGAGATAAATAAGAAATGACCATGGCATATTATCTTCTTAAATCATCCGCGCTTCTTGCCGTACTTTTTTTCTTCTACAAACTGTATCTGGAAGGGGAACATATGCACGTATTTAAGCGCTTCTTCCTGCTGTTCAGTTTACTCTTTGCACTATCGGTACCACTCATCACTGTGACCTATACTGTCGTCATACCATCCGTGCCACAGGAGTTGAATGCTGGATTGCAGACGCTTGGCGAGTCGATCCACTCTGAATCAAGAAAATCACAACTTTGGATCATGGCCCTGTCAATTGTTGCCTACCTAACTGGTTTCATCATCATGCTGGTCAGGTTTTGCAAGAATATTCGTAAACTCTTAAAAAGGGCTGCTCAAAACCCTAAGGTGACTAGCACTAAGAGCATACGTGTTCTGCATGGTGACCGTATTCCGCCACATGTGTTCTGGAGATATCTGTTTCTCGACAGGGCAGCCTTTCGTGCAGGTAATATTCCTACGGAGGTACTCATGCATGAAGAGGCACATGCAGTACAGTTGCACACATTGGACATTCTTGTGATCGAGATTCTTCAAATTGTATTTTGGTTTAATCCTCTCCTCTATCTCTACAACAAATCCATTCGACTTAATCATGAATTTCTTGCGGATCAAGCTGTATTGAATCAAATAACCACTAAGAAAAATTATCAACAAATATTGATTGGATTAACGCAAGCTACCCCTGGCCATGGTTTGATAAGTGCTTTCAATTTCCCGTCCATTAAGAAAAGACTATTAATTATGAATACAGAGAAAAACAGAAATCGCATGCACACAAAATGTGTGTTTTTGCTTCCGTTATGTGCCATATTATTTTTGGCCTTCAGCGATCGTGCCCCCCTTTACATCGAAGAAGCAACTCCTGACCTGATTGTGGCTACACCTTTACAATCAACGCACAGCATCGACTTGCCAAGCGCTACTGACACCACTCCTGCTCCCCCTTCCAAAGAAGAAATCAACGAATACAATAGACTCGCGAAAAAATACAATGCACAAGATCCTTCCTTCCTGAAGATTGACGGTGACGAAGTAAACACCTTATCAAAAATCTATCGGAGCATGACGATCGGTCAACGGAGATCGGCCGAGCCTTTTCCAGTACTTGCCAAACCACCGGCTCCCCCAGCGCCTCCTGCACCACCTCTCACTCCTGTACCCCCGGCACCACCTAAGGCCACCCCACCTAGTCAACCACCCGCTCCGCCAGCTCCACCTGTTCCTCCAAGTCCAGCTAAAGCCCCCAGGCCTCCTGCTCCACCTGTGCCAGATCACCACGCCCAGTTAGGCGGAGATTACAACGCCAAAATGGCGCAGTTGAAGGCCACATACGCTGACCTGCATATGCAGCGAAAGCAATTGGAGAAAGAACATGAAAAGATGAAATATGAAGCCCGGGAAAATCTGCTCCGAGAGAAAGAAAGGGCTCAAGTAGAAATAAGGGAGAAGGAAATGGAGCATGAGATGGAAAGAGAAAAAATGCAGCTGGAAAAATTAGCGTACGTGCAAAAAGAGCACGAAAAAGCACAGCGCAAAATGGAACAGGCAGCAATGGAGCTAAAACTTAAGATGAAAGAAATCGAAAAAGAAAAAACTGCCCTTCATCAGAATGCTCCCATGCCACCTGCACCACCGGTAAGTCCATATGAGCATTTGCAAAAGATGGATGCTTTAAATGCCACCTACACGTACAATGGCAAGAAAATCTCAGCAGAAGACGCGCGAAAATTATTGAAGTCCCATTCCGATCTGCGTATCAAGACAAAAATGACAAAAGAAAGTGCTCCAGAAGTTAGCATTTTCCGTAAGCAGTAATCAAGCGTTTAACGCAAGGTCACTCGAGCATCATTGGTATATTGGCAGCTGCTATGAATGCTGATTTCTTTGATGCTCGATTGACGTTGTCCAATGATTCGCATATTCTGAAAAGCTCCCGCCTTGAAGATGCAGAGGAGCTCTATGCCTTGGCTGACTCCAGGATATGGGCCCACTCTTCTACAAGCATCCATACTCGGGCTGACATGGAAGCATACCTTAAGCGCGCAATTTCGGACCGAATTGCGGGTATCCGGCATCAATTTACCATCTACGAAAAAACATATGGGAAGGCCCTTGGGTGTTCTAGTTTTGAACACATTTCTGCTACCAATCTACGACTAGAAATCGGATGGACCTGGCTAGGACTTCAGTATCAGGGGAAAGGACACAATGGAATAGTAAAACACTTGATGCTTGCGTATGCATTCGATGACCTTGGATTTGAGCGGGTCGAATTTCGAACCCGCGGTACAAATCTTCAATCACAGCGGGCCTTGGAAAAATTGGGCGCAAGTAAAGAGGGAAGATTAAGGAGTTACTTTGTGGGCGAGGGCCAGCGTCATGACATGGTGTACTACAGTATTTTGCGCTGTGAATGGCCTGCCTTATGCAACCGATAACCCTCGCCTGAGTCCATTATTAATCCATTGCTGATCATACATCGGACTTGGTTGCATCCTATAGAATCAACTTCTACCTCATTTGAAAATGCACCAGAGATACACATGCCGTTTCTGAGCGCTCGACGTGTAGTAGAGGACTATCAATCCCTACGCAACGACATTGTAAATCAACATTGGCTCCGTCTTGTTCTTCATCTTAATGGTCCCCAATTCTTCACACTCGAAGGAGCTTTTGATTTGTTCGTAATCTTGCTTACCAATGATAATTTGATTCTCTCCCGCTGCTCCTTGCAATCGCGCTGCAGTATTTACGGTATCGCCAATGACGGTATAGTCCAGTCGCTTTAAACTGGCCGAACCAATGTTACCCGAAATCATCTCTCCACTTCTGATGCCGATGGAGACTTGAGGCTTGAAGTGTAGCGTCTCACTCTCCTCCAACTCGGAAAGACTCCGGCGTATCTCAATGGCCGAATCGAGTGCTCGGTCGAGATGAAAGTCTCCGCGATATACTGCCATCACCGCATCTCCAATAAACTTGTCGATGTAGCCATCATGCTCCATGATCTTGGTCACCATGATATCGAAGTACGTATTAATCAACTGGACTACCTGATCCGGAGTTGCCGATTCGCTAATCCGGGTGAAACCTACAATGTCGACGAAAATGACCGTACCCTCAATGGCCTCATTCAACAACACAGATGACTCATATTGAGGACTGCTCATAAAGTTGATGACCGATTCATCAACATACATCTTCAAGATGTCATTCTCCTTAATGGCCTGCAATGTATTCTTGACCTGAGCAACGTACTCAATGGTTTTCTCTACCGTGATGGACAGATCATTAAAATCAATGGGTTTGGTGATAAAGTCAAATGCCCCACGATTCATCGCAGTCCGAATGTTCTGCATATCCCCATAAGCCGAGACGATGACCGTCTTAATCAGAGGCTGATTTTCTCGCAATTCGGCCAGCAGCGCAAGGCCATCCATTTCCGGCATATTGATATCGCTCAGCACGATGTCGATTTCCGGATCATCACGGAGAACTTCTAACGCCTGCACGCCATTGCCAGCAAAAGCAAATTGGTACTCATTCGCTCGGATCTTCTTGCGAAATTTTTGCTTAACCAGGACCTCCAGGTCTGGCTCATCATCTACTACAAGGATTTTGGTCATTATTACTTATGGGGCTAGTTTTTCCTTCAGCAAGGTAAAGTCTACCGGCTTAGTGACAAAATCATCCGCACCCAGATCGAAAGCCTGCTTGCGATTTTCTTCATCTCCATATGCAGTTACCATCATGACTACGGGCGGTGGTGTCTTGTATTCCGTTTTGATTTTCTCCAACAATTGTAAACCACTCATACCCGGCATATTAATATCAGACAGAATGAGGATCGCTTCATGGCTATTGTCTTTCATGATCTCTAACGCTTCTTCTCCAGAGAAAGCAAACATAAATTCGATTTCTTGTCTGCGTATCTCCTTACGAAATTTCTGTTGGAACAAGAGCTTTACATCCTGTTCGTCGTCTACTACTAGAATCTTATTTGCCATCGGTACATTCGTTTAAGTGTTTCGTTGTGATGGTGAGATTGGTAATGCAATAGTGAAAGCGGTCCCCTTTCCCACTTCTGACTCTACCGATAGGTCACCACCGTGGGATTTTATGATGTCATAACTGAGAGACAGCCCCAAACCAGTTCCTTCTCCGGCAGGCTTTGTTGTGAAAAAGGGTTGAAAGATATTCGCAAGAGTCTCTTGATCTATACCGGGTCCATTGTCGGTAATAATGATCTGTACTTGATCATCTTTGCGCTTCGATTCGATAGACACCATAGGCTGATAGTGGATGTCTTGATCCATTTGCGCCTTGTTGTCTACGGCACTTGGGTTTTGCTCCGCATTGGCACTTCGACTGCGCTCAGTACATGCACTTCGGCTTCGCTCAGCACATGCATAAAAGGCATTATTCAAGAGATTGAGGAGGACTCTACCTATTTCCTGAGGAACAATGAGCACTTCTGTAATCTCCGGATCAAATGTTGACTTCATTTTCGCATTAAACGATTTGTCTTTTGCACGAAGGCCATGATAAGCCAGTCGCATGTATTCATCGCATAATCCATTAATGTCTGTCAATATCTTTTCGCCAGCATCGGTTCTTGAATGGTCGAGCATCCCGCGCACTATGCCACTTGCTCTTCCACCATGATGATTTATTTTTTTAAGGTTCTGTTTTAGATCGCTAAGAATACTACCAACTTCGACCAGTTTCTTCCGACCTAATTCTTCCAATGCCTCGTCGACCAGCTCACCACTGACTTCTGCAAAGTTATTGACGAAGTTCAGTGGATTCTGAATTTCATGGGCAATCCCTGCGGTGAGCTCTCCGAGGGAAGCCATTTTCTCCGCATGGACAAGCTGTGTCTGGGTAAATTGTAATTGTTTGGATGCCGATTCGATCTCTGCGGCCTGCCTACGCTGTACTTCCTGGGCACGCTGTCGCTCTTTGGCTAGCGCTATTTTCTTTTGCCTGCCGTAAAGGAATTGTCCGGACGCAAGAATCAAGAGTGCGTACGTGAGGTATGCCCATTCGCTCTTCCACCCTTCTTCTACAGCCCCAATATTCTGACCGAAAGCCGGCAAATACCACAGAAGCAAGATGACAACAATATGGACGACTTGGGTGCTCATGTCTGAGTAGGTAAGATACGAAATATAGGAGCTACAGGCCTTATGCCTACACCGGAACCGTGGATCATCATCGACTTAGTGCCCAGGATGGACCCTTCTACCCGAGCAGTACCTGCTTGGCCCAACTTTTGGCTGGTTTTCTGGAGGCCATAGAGAGGATCCTAACTGCTTTTATGCAGGCGCTAGGGCCCCATCAAGAAGCATTGATGGCTTCGACAACGTGATAGCTCTTCACCGGTTCGTTTCTGCCTTTTACCAGCACTGGCTCCTTTGCCTCAAGTGCAAATTGGCCTCTCAATTTTGACTTAACAACTTCCGAGATGAGTATATCGCATTGGTGATGTTTGGTTAGGCCTTCCAGACGTGAAGCAACATTTATGGCATCCCCAACTACTCCAAATTTTTGGAGGTCTCTGCTGCCCAGCACTCCGGTGAGCAATGGACCTTGGTGGATTCCAATGCCAAATGCGATGCTAGGGAGGCCCTTCATCGCCAATTCCCTATTGTAAGTCACCAATGACTCCCTCATCGCTATGGCAGCCTTGGTCGCATCGATTTCCTGCCAGGGATTATGCTCCAGTGCGCCGAACAGGGCCAAGATGCCATCACCGGTCAATTCAGTAAGTTCTCCATGATGGGCACGAACTGCCTTATGCATCGTTTCAAAATACCCATTGAGAATTTCAACAACTTCGGCCGGGTCTCGCCCATGACACAACCGTGTAAATCCTCTTAGATCAGCGAACAGCACGGTGACTTCGCGTAAGCTTGCGCTATAAACGCCATCAGGATCCGTGAGATGCTCGATGACATCATGAGGGGCAAAGGATCCAAAGCTGACTTGCAGTCTCTCAAGCCGAGCAGCAGAGTCTGATACGATTTTTTGCAATTCCTCGTTTTTCAACTTGCTTCTATGCAAGATGTGGAGAGTGAATGCTAGCGTTGAGGAGACTATGATAAGTACATAGAGCATCACTTGATTAGGATTGCAAGGCGCACGATTGCATTTGCTAGGGAAGCGAGCCCAATGGCTTCCAGAAGAACAACATTGTCAGTTTTAGTGGATAGCTCTTTTACGCGTCCTTGGATTACAAATGTGTCGAAGTGAATGGTCTCTCTGGTCCACTTGAGAATCTCCGATTCCTGGTTGCTCAATTTTTTTGAGTTCAACGTGACTAGCGCAAGTTCGTACTCATCCTCATCAAAACCCATGTTCAAAGCCATCTCTTTCGATTCAGAAATGCAAAACTCGCACTGCAAGGTCTTGGCTACAACCGAAAACATGAGGATCTTCAATTCTTTGGAAAGAATATCAGATTGCATTGCCCCTTGCAATGCCGTGCCGATGTAATCTGCGGCCGGCAAGCCTTTCAGTGAGTCCATCATTTGTACAAAAGACTGACCTTGCTCGCTGGCTTTGGTTCCAAGCTCAGACCGTTGCGGAGCTTCTAACCGCTTCTTAATTACTCTTCTAAAAATCTTGCCTAGCAAGCCCCGTGACATTCTCTCCAGATCTGCCATGGGAGGTACAGAAATAAAAGTGGAGACTCGATTGATAAAGCAATTTGCCACGATCCACCAGGCCATTTCTTTCACCGCCAATTCCGAGTACCCCAATCTTTGCAGGCGCATCAGGAGGCTTTTGGGAGGACGTGGTGAACTTCTGGAGAGGCTGCGGCAAAACTGGACAAAAACACGTTCTTTTTCATTGAGTTCGGCCAGCTGCCGATCGCGCTCAATCATATTGATAAAGTTGTCATTGTACCCCTGGCTTTTTAGATACGCTCGTGTCACCCCAATACAATATCTGCATGCATTCTCCTGTGCACATATTAACCCTGCTATATAGCCGAGCTTGGAAGGGAAGTACTGAACCCGATATTGCGGCCACTCCATGACTGCCTCTCGCAGCCATTTACTAGGAGATACCCGAAAGTAGATGTCAGGGACTTTTCCAAACCGATCTTTTACAACTTCTTCAAAGTGTGGATCACTGACCCTGGGTAGCAAAGGGTCCGCCCAGGGCATTTCGATTGTCCTTTTGGTCATGGATAAGATATTTTAGGCATAGCAAGGGCCCCCTAGCCTAGTTGCTAGATTTGCCACCAATGCACTCTGTAGAAATTCCTAATTGCGCCTTCGCTCAGAAGACCTATGCAAAAACCTGGTTAGAACCGTGAAGCCGTAAGTGCCACATCCGCATGTTCCCATGCTTTCTCAAATTGCACCTTTGTTTCCTTCGCTTCTTCGACTTTACCCTGATCCACCAGGCTTTGATACAGTCCAAAAAGAGACCATCCATTGCCTGGTAGTCGATCTAAATCAGCACGATATACAGCCTCTGCCTCTGCAGCTTGACCCGCTTGCAGCATGACCGCTCCGAGTGCTTGCTTAACGGGATAGTGCCATGCAGCCGGCTCTTGATAAACCAGGTTCTTTTCATGAATGTCGGCGCTCTTCAGCAGTCCTATTGCTTGGTCCAAATCCCCTCTTTCTGCGGCGATCTCACCAGCAAGAGACATCGAAGCTACCTTCCCAACTTCGCTGGTAGGGTTGTTGTACGCCGCCAACAGGGTCTTAGCTCGTGGATCGGCAGCAATGGCCTTCACCGATTCTAATTCTGCATCTGCGGCATCCAGCAATCCCAGTCGGGCCAGGGCAAAACCCCGAGCATAGTGCCACATCATTCGCGTATGCAGCAGTGAAGTGTCCGGACCAGGTGTACTCAGAATATCGTTCCATCTCCCGAAGCGGACATACGTCTGCACCGGTACAGCCATGAAGTCCTGTAAAAAAGGCAGTATACCTGCTTGCTCGCGAGGGATGCGCAAGGCCACCTTCTCCGCAGCATCAATCGCCTCTTCACTATTACCCGTAATGCTGGTGGCAGCCCATAGAAAATGGATATTGTGCGGATAGTACACCAGCGGGTACATTCCTTGAGCCTGACACTGTGCGATATAGGCTTCATCTGCTTTGATCGCTTTCCGATTGACCTCGGCTGCTTTTTCGTACATCCCGGTCCCAATATAGATGTGGGACGGCATGTGCACCAAATGACCTGCCGCAGGCATTAACGGACCCAATGCATCGGCAGTCGCCAAGGCAGAATGTGGATCAACTGCCTCAATGATGTGAATGTGATAGTGTCTCGCACCAGGATGGCTAGGATATGAGTTCACCACCTTCGTGATGGCATCGACTGCTTCAGTGGTCCCCGGTCTGGGCTCCTTATTCTCATCCCAATAGTTCCAAGGCATGGTATTCATAATGGATGCAGCATATAGGGTCCCCACTTCTGGATGATCCCCAAAATCACGGTAGACCATCTTCATCTCCTCATGGTACCTATCGTTTAAGGCTTGCTGTTCAACTTCTTCGTTGGTACATCGGGCTTGATAGGCCTCAATAAGGGCTTTTTCCATGGCGGAAGCTGAAGTGCTTCTTTCCTTCGCTTTGGTGATCGCTTCGTAGGCAATTTTGTGTCGCATCAAGTCGGGTAAGGGATCGTTGATGTTGGGGCCCAAAGACAATGCCTGGCCCCAATAGGCCATGCACATATTCGGATCCAGCCTACTTGCTTCCTGAAAGGCCCGATAGGCTTCTGCATGATTAAAGGCATAGACCAACCGCATGCCCTGATCAAAAAAGGCCTGCGCTTGACTACTATTGGTCGTTACTTCAAAGTGAAGATCACCGAGGCCGTCCAGTTTAGGTGCAATAGGCTCATTGTAGTCAATCAGTGGTTCAAGCACAAAAATGCCTCCCGTTCGGCACATGCTAAAGTTGGGCTTAAGCATTTCCTCCATCGCATTATCATCGATGGGCTTCTCTAAGGAGACGTCGGAAAACGTACTTATCAAGAGTGTGATGGCACTGACAAGCATAAATAGGTTGGTAGATTTCATTGGTTTGATTTGGTTTAGTTAGTAGTGAAAGATTACCGAAGAGCGTTCGTATATAGGCAGTTAACGTAGGGCCAATCTGTGCAAGGTAATGGCAAATCACCTCTTTGTCAAGAATTTCATTTATGGCCTGACTACTTGGTTGCAACGGATTTAGTCTCATTTATCACATTAGTAGATTCAACCCGTAAAAGATTACCGCACTAGGAACATTACTTTTTGACACAGGCTGAACCCAGGCATTATCTACTCTTGAGCTCTTTCTCTATGAAGAACCTGAGTTTGGATTGATTGTTAGTTGGCATTCTTCTGCCATTGAGATAGACTGTTGGTGTTGCATTGATGGCAAGCTCATTGGCGATGTCTATATCGTCAGAAAGTTGCTTAGCTGTAGCTGAGTCGGCTAAGTCTGACTTCCATCTATCCATGTCGAGTCCAATTGCTAAAGCCACTTCTTCCACGGAAACGCTGTCGCAATTTAAACTGGTCATGAAGAGTGCATCACTAAATGCTTGGTATCGATCTTGTTTTCGAGCAGCAATAGCTGCTTTGGCTGCATAGCAAGAGTTGGGTTGCATTTCGTACTCCATATATGGGTTGCATTGCATACTCATTGGATATTGAACATGATGCACATAAAGCAAGTCGCCAAACTCCTTTGCCAGACTCTTCAAAACAAAATTAAAACCCTGACAACCGGGGCATTGAAAACTACTGAATACCGTCAATTCGATGGGTGCACGATGAGGTTCATTGAGCTTACTTTCGATGACTTGGCGGCTCCATTTAGCATAGGAGGTGTCATCTTGGGGTTGTCCCATCGTTCCAAACCCGTTAGCTAGAACCACCGTTTCACTATAGGCTCCAACCAGTAAAAAAAATACACTTAGCACCATTGTCCAAATCCAATTCTTTCTGTCAGTCTGCCTTAAGGAGGACACCAGTAACTTCAGAAAAATCCAGAGCACTAAACCATGTATGATTATGCAAATGGGACAATATAGTTTTTGGCCGTTCATCACAATAATCAATACAATACAAACTCCCACCCCAGATGAGGAGAGCCAAAAAACGAGTCGGTCAGCCCATTTCACCTCCAACAACAACAGTAACATCATCAGGGAAAAGAAGAGAAGGCCAAGGCCAGCTAGAGGCACTCCTAATTGATAGGAAGAAGAAGCAAGAACCACTTCGTCGCAAGTTGACGAAAACAAAGAAACACATAAGTCCAATCCATCGACGTCGCCGGAATGTCTGACTCGCTGACGGTACAAAAGATAGCCACTAAGCAATCCAGCCAGGGATGTCAACATTAATTCAAGGCCACGAGATCTCATCTTGAAAGGCTGCTAGTGTGACAGATGCCACAGGGGTTTTCTGCGGCATCTGTCTAATTGGATATCACCACTTATGGGCCGATGCCGACTGCTGTGTCTGAAGACAAGGCGAAGACAACTTAGATAAGTCAACGTCAGTACTGGTCGGTTACGATGTCATCAAAAGTGGTGATCGATGTGAAAAATGCATCTCCCAAAGGATGCATTGACTTTTTAGCCACCTGAGTTGCTATTGAAAAAGCTTACACAATCGCCTAGTTTGAAATCGGCTCCACTAAATAGCTTAATTGACTTGCAGGTACACACGGGTCCGTTTCCTTTTCCCTTATTGAGGCAAGGATTACATGCTCCCATGCATGCTCCCAGACTTACATCCAGAACATCCGCAATTTCCACGCAGACTTCCTTGCACTCGGTATTCTCAGGAGGATCCATCATCATAGAGGTCAGCCCCACAAAGAACAAGCCTCCAGCTAGCAATAAAAACAATCGCTTCTTCATAATACATTTGGTTTATGGCTACACAGTAACCTGATTAAGAAAACTCTTAATCGATTTAGGTAATCGATTAGAAAATAGGCAATAAACCCCTAGACCTAAAACCATTGACATACGAACTAAGCAAGAAAAGGACGATTGACATCTTTTTGAGGGCAAGAGGTCAATGAGTTGAAATAATTCGTAAGGTCTTTGTCAGACCACAATAGAATCTACAGTGACAGAAAATGACACCAGTGCTTTGTTCCATTTGCTTAACAAATGATCCAGCAGCGTTATGCACCAAAGCCCTTCTTTACCCAATAGGCAACCGAATCACAAACGTACTACCTTCCCCTTTGCTACTTACAACCGAGATGGTTCCTCCATGACCCTTCGTGACTATGTCATAACTAATGCTCATGCCCAGCCCTGTGCCCTCGCCCGTGGGCTTGGTGGTAAAGAAAGGTTGAAAAAGTTTCTCCTGGATTTCGGGAGACATGCCGGAACCGTTATCTGTGATGGTTATCTGAATCTCAGATCCTCCACTCTCCGCACCCCCTACCGACGCTCCTGTTGGCACAAATCCAGCGGGAACTATCGTTGTGCTCAATTCTACACGTGGCTGAAAATTGGAATCTGATGCCAGTGATCTCTTTTGATGTGTTGCACTTCGGCTTCGCTCAGCACATGCACTTCGGCTTCGCTCAGCACAAGCGTAAAATGCATTATTCAAAATATTCAGCATCACTCTGCCTATCCCTTGAGGATCCACATTTATTTTTGGCAAATTTTCTCCGAGATTCAATCTAAGATCTGCATTAAATGATTTGTTCTTAGCTCTCATGCCGTGATAAGAGAGGCGCATATACTCATCGCACAAGGCATTGATGTCGGTCAGTTTCTTTTCACCAGCGCCAGACCGTGAGTGAGTAAGCATGCCCTTTACTATGCTGCTGGCGCGGTCGCCATGATGATGGATCTTTGCAAGATTTCCTTTGAGGTCAAATAATATATCTCTTGCCTCTTCTTGATCTCCCTTCTCTAATTCTTCCATGGCCTCATCAATCATCTCGTTGCTCACATCTGAAAAATTATTTACGAAATTCAGTGGGTTTTGTATTTCGTGGGCAATACCTGCTGTTAGTTCTCCGAGTGAGGCCATTTTCTCTGCATGTACCAATTGCGTCTGGGCTGCCTTTAAGTGGGCCAGAGTATCTTTTAAAATTGCATTGTTGCGCTTTCTTCTTTGACCTCCTTTCCATAAAAAAAAGAGCGCAGTGCTAAGAAGGATAAGGCCTGCCATACTCATCCACAGCATCCTGTTTTGCTGAAGGCTTCTCTCTCTAACAAGCTTTTCATTTTCAGAAAGCAGCGAAATTTCTCTTTGTTTCTGATCCATCGCGGCATTGAATTCAATGCGTGCTACCTCCTGAGAAGATTCCAAATTCTTCAGGCTGTCTTGATTTGCAATGTACTTTTCATTGCTCAAGAATGCTTCCTGGTACTGGCCTGTCCTGGCATAGGCCTTCGCAAGGATCGGATGTATCTCATTAACAAAACGACTGTCCTCACTCATGCTTAGTAAGGACTCACCGTGTTGAATCGTTCTTCTCAGATCGCCCTTCCTATCATAGAGTTTGGTGAGCAAAAACGCTACTCGGATCTCATTTCGATCCAAGCCAATTTGATCAGGAAGCTTTGCAATTTCCTGAATGAGTGCATAACAAGAATCAAATTGACTTAGCTCCATTCGAGAAGTAGCCATTCTATATAAATAGCGTCCTTGCAGATTTATATTCCGACCTTTTACTGCCAACTGGTAGCCTTGAGTGCTCAATCTGATTGCTTCCAAATAGTCCCCTCGTCTCAATGCCAATATAGACATGCCGGGAAGGCAATGTTCAAGACCATCAATGTCATTCTCTCGTGTCGCCAAATCAAAGGCACGCTGGTAGTATTCGGTTGCCTTCTCGTTTTCGTATAATTCAACATACACGTTGGCCAGCGAGGTGTTGGACAATACGACCCATTTTTTGTCATCGGAGTCCTCCGCCAGTTGCAGGCATTCCATATTGTAATTAAATGCTTCGACAAGACGCGACTGCATCGCTGCCATAGCCGCCAAATTGTAGTAGCAAGCAATCATATTGGTGGTGTCTTGCAACGAGGAGAACACCTCTTTGGCCTGACTGGTAAATCGATGTGCCTTCTCCAGATTGCTACGAAATCGGTGGTTAAACCCAAGACCCAACAATGCTCTTGCCTCGCCGTAAGGATAGCTCATCTCTTGCGCTAGAGCCAGTGATGTTGTATATATATCATGTGACTCCAAACCATCAATATGGCGCACTTCAAGCGCAATCTGATTGAGGAGATCCACGCGTGCTCTATCCTTATTCTCGTGCTGGGCTAGCTGAAGCCTCAGCGAATCAAGACTAGCCGTCTGTCCACTGATCCCAAAGGGTAGAAAGAGGAGTATAGAGAGAAGAAAAATCTCTATTGGTTGGGTGACTGGGTGACTTGGGACTTGGGAGATCGGGGAATGGGAACTGGGAGATCGGGGAATTGGGCGAATAGCGGTCATCGTCTATGAAGAGGTTTTTCTTGAATTGAGATAAGCTATGTAGCCATTCAATAATTTTGATATGGTAGTAATTTCTGCGACGAATTTGTTATGCATTTCTTTCTCGATATATGCACATTCAAGAGCTACATTGAGATGGTCAATGGATTCAGCTAGTGATCCTCTGGCAATTCGGCAGAATTGGATGTTTTCTTGGTAGTGAAATCTACCATAGCCCTCTACCATCTGTGCTGGACACTTACGGGTGCTTCGAATCAACTGATCCGAAAGTCGATATTTTTCGTCCTTAGGAAATGACTTGACCAGATCGTAAATTTCTCTGCGAAGTTTGGTCGCTCGCCCATAGGCCTCCAAACCTTCAAATCCAATCGATTTGCCCTTCTCTTCAACCATAGTCATTTGTCCCAGAACAATTTACAATTTCACCCATTCACCCAATTACCTAATTACCTAATTACCTAATCATCCATTCACCGGTAAACTAACAACAAAGGCTGTCCCAACCCCTTTCTCACTTTCTACCCTCAAGGTCCCTCCGTGCCCTTTAGTCACAATGTCATAACTCAAGCTCAATCCCAATCCCGTGCCTTCGCCCGCAGGTTTAGTCGTAAAAAAGGGCTGAAATATTTTTTTAATGATGTCGGGCGACATGCCTTTTCCGTTGTCCTGCACGGAAATCAGAACGGTTGCATCCTTTAATTCTGTGGACACCGTCACCTTGGGCTTATACGCTGGATCACCGGAAACGGACTTCTCAATAGCTGTGGTGTTCTCCTCCGCATTCTTAGTACGGCTCCGCTCAGCAGAGGCACTTCGACTTCGCTCAGCACAGGCGTAAAAAGCATTATTAATCAAATTAAGAATAACCCTCCCCATGTCTTGAGAAACCAATGGGACTAATGGCAAGTGCTGGTCAAGTTCTGCTGAAAAGTCCGCTTGGAACGACTTATCCTTGGCGCGGGATCCATGATAGGCAAGGCGCAAGTACTCATCTACCATTTTATTTACGTCCGTCGGAATTCTCTCACCAGATCCCGTATGAGAATGTGCCAACATACCTTGCACGATGCTCGAAGCCCTGCTGCCGTGATGATGTATTTTGTCGAGGTTCTGAATAAGGTCTTGTGATATAGCTTCGGCTTCTGCTAAGTCCCCGTTGCTGATTTCCGTCCTTAGCTCGTTGACCAATTCACTGCTCACGTCAGAAAAATTATTAACGAAATTTAGTGGGTTTTGAATTTCATGAGCGATGCCTGCTGTGAGCTCTCCAAGAGAGGCCATTTTTTCCGAATGTATGAGTTGAGCTTGAGTAGATTTGAGTTGGGCTAGGGTGGAGCTAAGATTTTGGTTGGCTTGTTGCCTTTTTCGGTTATTTCGCCAGAGGAGGATCAGCACAACTGACAATAGGCCTAGCCCACTCATCATCATCCACAGGGTCCTCTTTTGCTGAGATATTTGATTCTGAACAAGCTCCTCATTTTCTGACAATAGGTTAATCTCATTTTGCTTGAGTTCCAGTGTACGTTGAAGAGCCAACTTTGCCGTCTGCTTAATGGCTCTTGGATTATTGAGACTGTCAAGGTAAGCTTGATGTGTCATGCTGCTTTGATAGGCCTTCTGGTGCTGGCCCAAGGACGCGTAAGCTTTGCCCATGAGCGGATAAACTTCCATCCATTCATTTCGGGCAGGTCGATCTTCAAGCATCTGAGTTAACTCCGTTCCATATCGGATCACTTCATTCATATTTCCTTGCAAGTAGTAGAGTTTGGTACGGAGCATCAATGTAGATGGAATGAAGTCATCTATCTCTCCCAGTAGCTCCTCAGATTTCTTGATGCAGAGTAGAGCAGAGTCCAGTTGTCCTGTTTCGAATAAGACGTTTGTAAGCTGAAATAGCAGTACTTGCTGTGCCACCCGATGTTGTTGCCCAATAGCATTGTCATAGACTATTCGAAAATGATGTTTTGCCGAGTCATAATCCTTGTTGACAACAGCTATTTCTCCCAATGCCGACTGCACATGCATGAGTGCATTGCGATTGGTCGTTGCAGCTGATTGAACAAGAGCCTCCTCTGCGTGGTGTTTTGCGGATTCCAGATCCTCCAGATCAATGAACGCGCGTGCAAGTGCAGAATGAGAAAGGACTTTCCAATGCCGATGATTGATCGCTTCAGCGAGCCTCAGGCTTTCTAGGTTGTGCTCTAGAGCTTGGACAGGTAGATTTTTTCGACTTAATACAGATCTAAGATTGTAGTGGCAGGTTATGATCTGGACGGTGTCATTTAGCTGCAGGAAGGTTTCTAGTGCGTCAGAAGTGAAGGTGAGGGCCAGATCTTGATCCCGTGACCGATAATGGAACCCCAGGCTCAATTTCGCCATTGCCTCTCCTCTGGGATAGTTCAAGTCTTGTGCTAGTAGTACCGCTCTCTTGTTCAACTCAATTGATTCTTCTTCATTCCTGGTTCGTATCTCGAAGGCCAGCGCAATGACAGCATCGACGTATTCTTCTCCTTGGGTCTCGGAACGGTTGACAAGTGTTCTGAGGCTGTCTTCAGCTGGGGTTTGAGCGTGCAGCAGGCACGAGCAGATGCATAATAGTAGGAAGAGCATTGGGATTCTGGGCTTCATGCTTAGGCATTTAGGGGACTGGGTAATTGGTGGACTGGAAATCTACGGTTGCTTCGCATTAACGGGGCCTCCGATTGACACTTCTCTTTGGCTATCATTGGCATTCCCCTTGTCACAATCACGGATTTGCACGTACTGAAGGATTTCCTTTCGGTAATTCTCTTGTGTTTTAGTAATGCCATTATTTTCTTTTTTCCTGTTAGTATCACTGATTTGCACGGGCCAAAATATTTCAAGGTTCTGTCCAAATGCAATTGTTTTTGACCTCCATATTCCATTTACTACCCTCATAATCTTTCTCATCTGCGAAATCCATAAAATTCGTGATTCAGAGAATTGGTAAACGAATCAAAAATTCCGTTCCCACTCCTACCTCACCTGCCCGTCCGGCAGGCGGGCTCTCTACTTCCAATGTTCCACCATGCCCCTTGGTCACAATATCATAGCTCAAGCTTAACCCCAGGCCGGTGCCCTCGCCGGTGGGCTTAGTGGTGAAGAAAGGTTGAAATACTTTCTCTACAGTT
>JAHQVP010000256.1 GCA_019634275.1 Saprospiraceae bacterium | reverse complement strand
GAGTAAATGACATTGTCCCAAGCATTTCTCATGGGTATGGGAAAATGTATCAAATAGTTTTTTTCTTGAATTTCGCCGTCGACAATGTGTATTGCGATCTGCTTGGTTTCAGCTCCAATCGTAGTAGTAATCTTTACGTCCTCTTTGAGCAAAGCAGCGATACCAAGTGAGCACCATGCGCAATTTCCCCACCACTCGCCTCTGGTAGACTGGACATAGAAATTTGTTGGAGCTAGCGAGAAAGGATGGATGGCCCAGATCTTGGGTGTTTTGGGATGTAGGACTACTCCATGATACTCCTGTAACTCAAATAGCCCTCGTATGATTTCTTTTCTATCTGCTTGTAAGAATCGGGCAAGTTGTTTGATACTAGGTGCGAAGCCGGTTCGAATTATTTGGCTAATTATTGTGTAGTGAAGGGTGGAAGTGGACACATTCTTTCTCATTTGTTTGTCACATCCAACTATATCATCCGCATTAGACTCCACTAAAAGCACTAAATCCACCATCCACCGGCACCACAATGCCCGTGATAAAGCTGGATCGATCATCACACAACCATTCCATTGTGCTAACCAATTCGTCAGGACTTCCGAAGCGGGCCATGGGAGTATTCCGGATGATGGTATTCCCCCGATCGGTATAGGTGCCATCGGGATTGAGCAAAAGCGCTCGATTTTGATCGGCGACAAAAAATCCGGGAGCGATGGCGTTAACCCGCATTCCTTCTCCATACTTCTGAGCCACGTCTACGGCCAGCCACCTGGTAAAATTATCCACCGCCGCTTTGGCCGCGGAGTATCCCAGGACTCGGGTGAGCGCTTGCTGCGCAGCCATGGAGGAAATGTTGATGATGCAACCCTTTTGATGACGCGCCATTTCCTCGCCAAACACCATGGTTGGCAATACAGTGCCTTTAAGGTTTAGATCGGCTACGTCTGAAAAATCGGTCATGGCCAGATTCCAAAAGTCCTGATCAGGCATGATCGTAGCACCTTTCTTGTTCCCACCTGCTCCATTGATCAATACATCAATTCCGGACCATTCGCGGAGTATGGAGGACCGCGCTTCCTCCAGCGATCTGCGATCCAACACATCAGCTTCCAGGGCCATGGCTTCGCCTCCGTTGCGCTCCAACTCAGCAACGCGCTCATCCAACTTCGCTCTAGTTCTCCCCAGTAATGCTACTCGAGCTCCAGCCTTCACTGCTCCCCGAGCGAGCGCGGATCCCAGGACGCCGGCTCCTCCAGTAATTATAACTCGCTTTCCTTTCATAACTGTACTGGCTTTACTTCCACTTCTCGCTTCTGCTCAGCAGATAGATATATATGCTGGATTAAGTTTAAAGCATTTAGGGCGCTAATATGAGAAACTGCAGGAAGTCGTCCCTCCTTTAAGGCTGCAACGAAGTCATCAATTTGTCTTTGATGCCCATCATCTGATATGGCCATGGGATCAGATGCCCCCGAGCCCTCGACCCCGTCTTTAACCTCCAGTGCCATTGCTTCAGATTGCTTGAAGTTCCACTCAATGATTCGACCACCTTCCAATATTGCACTACCGTCCGTACCGTACACTTCGATTCGTTCTGGATACCCAGGATATAGTGCTGTGCTTCCTTCAATAACTCCGGTCATGCCATTTTTAAACGTCAAAATGCAGACTCCCAAATCTTCTCCTTCGATGGCATGCATCACCGTCTTCACTTTAGCAAAGACTGACTTGACCTCGCCTGCAAGAAGCAACAAGAGGTCAATGGTATGAATTCCTTGATTGATCAGTGCAGCCCCTCCATCCCCTTTCAGGGTCCCTTTCCACGGGCTGGTGGCATAATAGTCTTCATTGCGATACCACTTTATGTATGCATTTGCAAGCAATAAGGATCCAAATTGATTGGCTTTGACGGCTTCTTGCAACTTCAGAAAATCTGGGCTAAATCTATTTTGAAACACCCCGCCCAAAAGGCACCCCGCCGCGTCGGCAGCACGTATCATTTGACTCGCACGGTCCACATTGATTTCCAATGGTTTTTCACAAAGTACATGGACACCCCTCCTCAACAAGGACAGCGTAGGTTCAAGATGCTGACCACTGGCTGTACAAATTACGCAGGCGTGTATGTCATGATGCTGCAGTGCCTCATCGATAGAATCATACGCAGCTACGCCATATTGCTTCTCCGCTGCATCTGCTCGTACAGCAGTGCTGGCTACCATGGCCACCAATTTTGCTTCTGAATTGCGACTGATGCAACGAGCATGAACTGCTGCTATGCCGCTCGTGCCGATGATGCAGAAATTCACCACCTTGCCCATCTCCTGTTTTGCTTTACCCTGACTTTCCAAATTTTAATCACCTTTTTTTATTCCTTGCAAAATATTGTACTTTCCTGAAACAATCGTTAACGTACACGTTTTGCAGACGTGTTCATACAATGTAACAAAAGATGAAAAGGACTCGACGTGGATTTATCAAACAATCATCGCTAACCGCGGGGGGCCTACTGGTAGGATCAACGGCGAGCAGTTATGCTAAAATCATTGGGGCCAATGACCGCGTTCGGGTCGGCATCGTCGGATTCTCTAACCGTTGCAGAGGCTCTCTGGTCCCCGCCATGGTGCGCCATCAAGAGGCTATGAATTTTGAATTTGCAGCCGTGTCTGATATTTGGAATCGACGGAGAACCGAAGCGGTGGCCTATGTGAAAGAAAAGGCAGGTGCATCGATCACTCCATACCGCAACAATGAAGAATTGTATGATAAAGGCGAGATCGACGCCGTCATTATTTCTACGGCTGATTTTCAACACGCCTTGCATACCGTTGAAGCCGCCAATGCCGGGATGGATGCTTATGTCGAAAAGCCGTTCGCCGAGACAATGGCTGATGCAAGAGTGGGCATCAAGGCGGTAAAAGACGCAGGCATTATTGTGCAGATCGGATCACAACGTAGAAGCGGCGCCAACTATCATGCAGCAAAAAAGTACATCGATGAAGGCCACTTCGGAGACATTGTCTACGTCAACATGACGTGGAATGTCAACCAACCGGGTCGCTGGAGATTGCCAAAACTGACCAAAGAAATAAGAGAATCCGACACCGATTGGACTCGATATTTAATGAATCGCCCCTACGAACCTTGGGATCCAAGAAAGTATCTCGAGTATCGACTCTTCTGGCCGTTTTCATCGGGGATTCCAGGACAATGGATGAGTCACCAGATTGACACCGTCCATTGGTTTTCTGGCCTGGCACACCCCCGAAGTGTGGCTGCAAATGGTGGAATTTATCTCTGGAAAGACGGTCGTAAGAATTTTGATACCATGACTGCCGTCTTTGACTATGGACCGACGGACAATCCTGAGGAAGGATTTCAAGTCGTATACTCTTCTCGCTTCACAAATTCGGCAGGGGGCGTCAAAGAAATCTACTACTCCAATGGTGGAGAACTCAATTTGGCTACGAATAAGGTAACCCCTGCTGGGGGGCTCAGCGAGAAACAAGCCACCAAGATGGGCATGTCGTCAAATCTTCTACCGGAATATGATCTGGCCGATAGCGCAGTCAAAGTGGTCACATCAGCCAACACCGGAGCGGACAATACTACTTCCCTGCACATGCTCAATTGGATGGAATGCGTTCGGTCTCGCGAAACCCCCAATGCACCGGTGGAGGTAGGATACAATCATTCTATTGCGAACATTATGACAACAGCTGCATTGCGGACGGGAAAGTTTGTCACCTTTGATGAAGAAAGACAAGAAGTTCTTGCCGGCAATGAGGTTTTTCATTACTCGTAGAGGGCGAAGAAATGGGACCTTTCTCTTGATGCTCCTCCTCATTGGGAGCGGTTGTACAATGCAAGGTCAAATGGAGATCGAATTCGTGACCGACCATGGAGACCAACAGGTCGATGTCAACTACAAGGGAAGTCTATTCACTTCATTTCACTATGGCGACCATCTCGAAAAGCCGCTGCTCTACCCCATCGTTGCAGAAGGTGGAACGAAGGTGACGAGACATCACCGAGGTGATCCCCAGGCCGGCGAACGGGTGGACCACCCTCATCATCTGGGGTTATGGCTAAACTATGGACATGTAAACGGCATTGATTTTTGGAACAACAGTGCGTCGAAGTCAGCCGAGCATCCGGAGCGCTATGGTTGGATTAGACTGCAGGATTCTCCGATTGTTGATCAAGAAAATCAGACCATCACCTACACGGCCCACTGGAATGACCACGAGGGGCAAGCACTGCTAGCAGAAAGAACAACACTCAGATTTGATGTAGATTTGGGAGAGCGCACCATTGTCCGCACTACCCAACTCACTGCCCTAGTAGACACCGTCGATCTTTCAGACAACAAGGAAGGTTTTTTTGCTATCCGAGTGACCCGAGCACTGGAACACCCGTCACAGAAAGAAATCATCCTCTCGGATGAGCAAGGCCTACCTATGGAGAAGCAGATTGCATCCAATGACAACGTGACGGGAATGTACATTAGCGCCACCGGCATAACCGGTGAAAACGTTTGGGGTACTCGAGCGAAGTGGATGGCGCTGCAAGGAAGCATCAATGCGCATGACGTCACACTGTCTATCTTTGATCATGTTGACAATCCAGGATACCCTACCTATTGGCATGCAAGACCTTATGGTCTTTTTGCAGCCAATCCACTGGGTCAGGCCATCTTTTCAAAAGGGAAAGAGACCATGAATGCCCAACTGCTTCACAACGAGTCGATGATATTTAGATACAAGTTTGCTGTCCACTCCCATCATCTGACCCCAACAGAACTGGAACGAAATTCCCGAGCGTTCAACAACAAATTTTAATGGCCGCAGAAAAGAACAAGCCCATTGGCATCAAGAAGATTGCCGAACTAGCAAACGTATCGATTGGGACGGTCGACCGTGTGATTCATGATCGCGGAGGAGTAGCACCTGCCACTAGAAAAAGAGTGTTGCAACTTTTGAATGAGCACGCCTACAAACCCAACATCTTAGCGAGCAGACTGAAGCTTGCTTCAAGAAAGAAAATAAAATTGGTCGCCCTCCTTCCCGAACTGTCGTACAAATCCAATTATTGGGAATTGCACATGCAGGGCATCCAACGCGCTCTGGAAGAACTACAAGAATTGGGTGTAGTGATGGAGGTCCATAAGTTCAAGTTTCTTCAGCCCCTTAGCTTTCGCCGAAAACTGCAAAGTCTATTCCAACAAGATTTTGACGGACTGATTACGGTCCCCTTCTATCCTCATGAGGTTAAGGCCCTCATCGAATGGTCTGGTGATCAGAATATGCCACTGGCCTTCCTGGACTCGCAGACCGCCCTTCCGTTTGCAGGTTTCGCCACCTATCAGGATGCTTCGGAAGCAGGGCAGGTTGCAGGTAGACTAATGAATACCCTGGCACCAAGTACAGAGAACGTTTTTGTTTTTCAGACATCTCGTGACGGCAGAATCAATGCCAATAGTCGTGATCGAGCTGCCAGTTTCATGCGTTTTCTTGATGAGCATGGAGAGGCCTCACGACGATATACTGTCCTTCAACATCGTCTCGAAGATGAGGAGAGCTTGACCATAACACTGGACAAAGAACTGCAGAACATCAATGATTTTGCCGTTTTCGTCACCAATTCAAGAAGCTATCTGGTTGCGTAAATCTTGCAAAAATTGGGACGTGAAGATGGGCGT
>JAHQVP010000022.1 GCA_019634275.1 Saprospiraceae bacterium | reverse complement strand
TGGATTCTGTCATTGGTCCATTTTTGACCGGTTTAAGCGAAGGATTGACCGAAGACGGCTTGAAAGAGGATGTGTTTCGACTGGGTTCTTCGGAGGATGTTTGTGTAGATATTTTTGTGAAGAATTATGGAGCCGTTGTCTCTCTTCTAGCCAATGATTATAGCATATCATCATATCAGCCAGGATCGGATGAGCTGGTGATCACCACCTTTTTTCCGATCGCAGCGCTGAAAGAACTCAATCTTCGCTCAGATATTATACAATTTGTTAGAGCCACTCCAGTGGGACGAACTAACGCGAACAGCACACTGCCTAATCAAGGAGATTTTGCGCAAGAATCTTTCTTTGCCAGGGCCGGGTTCGATTTGTCTGGTGCCGGGGTAAAAATTGGAGTGCTGTCTGACAGCTACAATAAGAGCGCAGTTTTTGGAAATCAGAGTGCACAGATTGATGTAGACGGAGGAGTGCTTCCAGGCAATCCTGCAGTGGGTTCTGCGAATGCTAGTGCCGTCCAAGTTTTGCAAGAGCTTCCAGGTGATGGGTCCGACGAAGGAAGAGGGATGCTGCAGATTGTTCATAGCGTCGCTCCAGAAGCTACTCTATTGTTTCATACGGCCTTCATTAGCCCCAACAGTTTTGCCGATGGCATTAGAGCACTGAGTGATGCCGATTGCGATGTCGTAGTAGATGATGTGACCTACATCACGGAGTCTTTCTTCGGAAGGGGAGTGGTTGCTCAAGCTGTAAATGAAGTAGTGACGGGGTCCGGTGTGGAATACTTAACTTCTGCCGGGAACTTTGCCGATCGATCGTACGAGAGTACATTTAGTACCACAGCAGGAAACAAGCATGATTTTCAAGGAGGAGATTTTCTCCAAGAATTGACCCTGGAACCAGGGGATTACCTGATGGTGTTGCAGTGGGATGATCAATTGTATTCTATTGGCGAGTCAGGCGCGCAGGTAGACTTGGATATCTATCTGGCCGATGCCAATGGAAATAAGATATATGGATTCAATCGGAATAATCTTGGTGCGGATCCAGTCGAGGTGATGCCTTTTTCTGTCATTAGCAGCACAGCAACTAAGACCAACCTGCTGATCGAAAATGGGGGCACCAGCAGTGCCGAGGGCATGCCCATTAAGTACGTTGTCTTTAAGGCAGGTGGCTCTGGTCAGAACGGATTCAGTGCTGAGTACTTTCAGGGCGGTAGTACAGTAGTAGGACATGCCAATCACCCGGCTGCCATGACAGTAGGAGCAGTCCGATACACCGATACACCCACTTATGGAGGTACTTTGAAGACAGAGTCGTTCTCTTCCGTAGGGCAGGGAGCTAAACCCGATTTTACAGGCCCTAATGGTGGAAACGTCACCATCAATTTAGGCAATGATTTCAGCGAGGATGTCGATAACCTGCCTAATTTTTTAGGTACCTCAGCCGCGGCACCGCATGTGGCTGGCATCTGTGCATTGCTGATTGAAGCGCAAGACAAATTTGGAGTTTCTTTCGACCTCCGATCAAAGCTGCAAAGCACAGCCATTGACTACGGAGAGCAGGCCAGTAAGATGGGGGCTGGGTTTGTTTCCGCTTTTAGTACCCTAGAATCCTTTGCTAATCCCGCGCCAGATATTTCGAAGCTTGACCTCTCGGCACTAGGTCCAAATCCCTCTGAAGGGGGTGTCATCGTTATCGAGGGCTCGTTCTTTAATGATCAGACACAAGTCTTTTTACGGGATATGGAACTGGAAGTCCTGGCCGGCAGTACAGATTCCACTTTAATCGTCGAGATTCCACCGTTTCTCGGAAATCCACCGATTTGGATCTATAACGCTCCATTAGCAAATGGAGATGGTGGTGCGGATACCACCTATACCAATGATCCCGTCATTACCGATGTGCAGATCAGTTCCATTTCGAAGATGAAGAAATATGGAGAGGCTTTACCACCATTGTCCTTCACCACAGACAATGAGATGCTCAACGGAGATCCTGCCCTTATGCAGTTGTTGCGAGATGCAGTCACTTTATCAACTACGGCGAGCGATACTTCCTCGGTTGGGGATTACGCCATCATTGCCACCTGGGATGAGATGACATTAGACCCTGCCCTGCAAGAATTATTTGCGTTTACCACGGGTGCTGCGGGCTTTCTGACAATAGAGCCAGTGGAGCTGACAATTTCTCCCTTGCCGATCACAGCGGTGTATGGAGAAGCACTTCCCGATATCGAGTTTGCCTATCAATTTGATGAGAATGTAACCATGGTCAATGAGGCTGCTATTCGATCAACTTTAGAAGCTGATCACCATTCCTCGATCGCTCCCGACCTGGCAGTGCTGGTCAATTTGTCTCTGGCTAATTTGTCCTTGGCCAATCTATCGCTTGCTAATCGGGCTTTTTTGGCCTCGTTAAGGAGCACCATTCCCAATCTGTCGCTAGCCAATCTCTCGTTAGCTAATGGAATGGAGATCATTGAAGTGGATGCACGATTGCTCGTTGATGATCCCAGCAGTAATCTGGTTAATGGCACAAATGTGATCGGAAATCTTTCGTTGGTAAACTTCCTGTCTTTGGCAAATAATACGGCCTATGAAAACAGTGCAACCACCGGAGATCCTGAACTGAATCTCTCGTTAGCCAATTTATCGCTCGCCAACTTGTCCCTGGCCAATTACGCTGAAATCGAAAACATTGGGAATCTGTCGCTCGCCAATTTGTCACTCGCGAATTTCCTATCCTTGGCGAATTTGTCCCTTGTCAATTTGTCTTTGGCCAATGGCACATCTGTTGAAGATTTTAGTTTGCCCTTGCGTAATTTTCTGTCCCTGGCCAATAGCGATAACACGGGACTGGTCACGATCTTGACTCCGGCGGACATTAGTGCAGCCTCTGATGAGAGAGTACCCTTAGTGCCAGTCAATTTTGTTACTGGACTGGAAGCAGGACCACAAAAAATAGTGCCGGCCGCTTTCTTATCCAAGAGGCTTTCTAAGAACTTTATTGTTTCGTACGAAGAAGGAGATCTTACCATCTTGCCAGCTGAAGTCACCATTGATGTGGCCGATCAAACGATTGGATACGGTGATGGATTACCCAATTTTGAAGCTTCTATTGAGCAGCTTGTATTGGATGATTCCATTGCAGAGCTTGTGAATGGTTTTCAGGTGGTGGATGCCTCGGGCAATGCCTACGATGGAAATGCCGGCACCTATCAAATCAGACCGATCTTGCTGGATAACTCGAACTACCAGGTATCGAACATCAATAATGGGCAGTTGACCGTCGGAAAGGCCGTGCTGGACATTATCGCAGTAAATGATGCCCGAATCTTTGGTTCTGACAATCCGGAATTTGAGCTTTCCTTCAGCGGTTTTATCGAAGGAGATCAAATGACTGATCTGGATGAGCTGCCAGTGGTTTCTTCGCCTGCAGATTGTAATTCCGATGTCGGGTCGTATCCAATAGAATTAAATGGAGGCAATGACAATAATTATGCATTTCAATTCGGAAATGGCGAGTTGACAATTGATCCGAGTCCAATGACGATCAGAGCCGTGGATTTGGTCGTCTCAGAGAATGAGGCCCCCGTTTTTCTTTTTGAAACAAGCACAGTCATTTGCGAGCAGCTGGTATTGGATGCCATAGACGACCCCTTGCTAATTAGTGGCGAATTGGACCGACCGATAGAAGGAGGGGGCTCCTATACCATTACTCCGACGATTGTGCACTTCAGTGCCCCCAATCATGTGCTCGAGCTAGTGAGTGGCGAGCTCTACGTTAATCCAACTGTCGGCTGTAATAACAAAATTCGAGCCAGCGATCTATGTCAGGAAGATATAGAGGAAGTAATAGATGGCATCCTCTACACCAGCAGATTGAGCTTTGAATACACAAATTCTCTTGATCTTGCCATCCATGTGCCATTTGGTAGTGACAACAACTTCAAGACCAAAGGCAATGCCGTTTTTCTGGGCAATCCTCCCACCGTGTTTGAGCCCGGACGGCATACCTTTGAGGTGCTGACCAATGGGGGAAGTGTTCAGTGGCAGATCAAGACACCAGGCTGCAATAATGCAGATAAGTCAGTAAGTGGTTCTAATGCAGATCCTTGCAATGGCTCCACGGCTGCCTTGGGGTCATGGCCCACGAATGCAAATCATCATTATTCCGATATGGAGGTTTTCCCCTCTCCGTTTGTCGATGAAGTCACGGTACGGGTGGCCGCCCAGAACTCCGAATCGAGAGTGAGACTCCTGGATGCCACTGGAAGGCTGATTCAAGATTACGGTGATGTAGATCTACAAGATGGCTATCGATTGGATCTAGGCATGCTCGCACCTGGAATTTATTTTATACAGGCCCGTGAGAACGAAGAAGCACTCGTTAAAAAGATTATTAAGCTGTAGCTTGTGAAAATGCGAAGGCATCAAAATTATCTGGTCATGGTGGTTCTGCTGACTGCGTCAGTGGTCGTCCCGGCTCAGGATAATTTCGATGACTTTGAGACTTCATTTGCGGCGCTTACCTCAGACAGTGCAAGAGTCAGCTTGCTTACAGAGCGCAGTACCGAGTTGAGTGCAAGCAATAGTCTGGAAGCACTTCGCTATGCACGTAGTTCCGACAGCTTGGCATCTTTGCATCAATTAAAGAACCTTCAAGGATGGGCTAAGAAGGCCGTTGGTCTTGCCATGTACAACCTGGGTGACTATATCGGAGCCGTGGAGAACTGGCAGTTGGCCCTTCAGATTTTTCAGGAAGTGGGGAATCAGGATGGAGAAAGTAATATTCTCAACAATCTGGGGGCCACCATGAATGATCAGGGGGACGATGCTAAGGCCATGGACTATTTCTTTCAATCGCTTGAAATAGCCCAGTCTATCGCGGATAGCATCCGGATTGGTACCGCACAACTGAATGTAGGCAGTGTCTATCTTAAGAAATCTCATACCCTGGAACAATCGGTCGATTGGTTTCGTCAAGCCATACCCTATTTTGAAGGAAAAAAATATGGTATCGGACTGGGGGTTTTATACCTCAACATGGGAGATGCTTATTTGCAACGAGAACAGATTGATTCGGCCGTATACTATTTAAAGAAATCCCAATTTTCCTTTGAAAGTATAGGAGCGGGTCTGGTTTCTCATGCTTATAACTTTTTAGGAAAAGCATACATCCTTGATCAGGACTTTGAGTCTGCACTCGCCATCCAAAAAAAATCGTTGGAAGCGGCCGAAGCACAAGGCGCTAAGTTGGGTATTGCACATGCAAAATTGGGACTTGCACAGACCTATCAAAACATGAGCAGCAGTGGCCTTGCCCGTGCTAATTTCTTGGAAGCCGAACAGATGTTTAAAGAATTGAAAAGTAAACAGGGACTGTCCGATGTCTATGCTGGTCTTGCCGAAAATCATGCCAGTACGGGGTCCTTTAGAGATGCTTTTTATTATCAAGAACTTCTAGGTCGATACAAAGACTCTCTGTACGATGTCTCCATTGACGACGAGCTTCGGACTCTGCGATTTACCCGAGACCTCGCCGAAAAGGAGAGCGAAATCAGTCTTCTCAACAAGGAGAACGAGGTACAGGAAGCGGAATTGGAAAGAGCACGCACGACTCGCAATTTTATGATTGCCCTGGCTGCTTTTATCTTGATCACCTTAGGTGGTATTTATTGGCAGTACCTGCTCACTCGCCGCAATCGTGAAAAAGAGGAAGCCCTTCAGCGAGAGAAGGAACTCAATGACGAATTGCAAAAGATTGATCGGCTAAAGGATAAGTTTTTAGCTAACACATCACACGAACTCCGCACTCCACTAAATGGCATCATCGGCCTTGCTGATTCACTTTTTGATGGAGCAGCAGGCGATCTGCCGGACAAGGCAAAGCATGATCTGCAGATGATCAGTTCAAGTGGCCGACGTTTGTCCAATTTGGTGAATGACATTTTGGATTTCTCAAAATTGCGCAATCATGATCTGCAATTGCAAATTCGTCCATTAGATCTCCATTCACTCACCAACATCGTTCTCCAAGTTGTGCAACCATTGATCTTCAATAAAGAACTGAATCTAGTCAATGCCATTTCTCCATCAGCACCTTTGGTAGATGCCGACGAAAATCGGATTCAGCAGATCATGCTGAATCTGGTAGAAAACGCCATAAAGTTTTCTGAAGTGGGCGATATCGTTGTATCAAGTGATCTCGTGGATGACCATGTAGTGGTTTCCATTAAGGATCCGGGAATCGGAATTCGCAAAGACATGCAGCAAGTGATTTTCGAAACTTTTGAGCAGGGCGATGAAGACATTTCGAATGATTATGGAGGTACTGGCCTAGGACTTTCTGTCACTAAAAAATTGGTGGAGCTTCATCGTGGGGAGATTTGGGTTGAATCGGTAGTGGGAGAGGGGTCTACCTTTTTCTTTACGCTTTCCCCAAGTAAGGTAGATCGATCAGAAGTAGAAGAAGACACAAGTGAGGTCAAACAAAAACTGAGTAGGCTGGTGGAGGCACCCGAGACGGAAGTCGCCTTGCCGGTCTTTAGTCCAAGAGAAGATGACGGCGTGCGCGTTCTGGTGGTTGATGACGAACCGGTCAATCGGCAGGTACTGGAAAATCACCTTAACCTGGCCGGCTATCAGGTATCGATGGCTAGCAACGGAGAAGAAGCCCTCCAACTAATTGAGCAGGGTGAGTTTGACATCATTCTGCTCGATGTCATGATGCCAAAGATGAATGGGTTTGAGGTATGCAGTAAGTTGCGTGAGTTGTATTTGCCCAATGAGTTGACTGTAGTCATGCTTACCGCTAAGAATCAGGTGAGTGATCTGGTGGCTGGGTTTAACGTTGGAGCCAACGATTACTTGACCAAACCCTTTGCCAAAGATGAGTTGTTGAGTAGACTTGGCACACACATCAGTCTACATCGGTACAATCAAGCCGCGGCAAAATTTGTACCCGTGGAGTTTTTGGGTGTTTTGGGTCATAACACCATCACTGATATTAAACTGGGAGAGCATCGAGAGAAGGAAGTGACTGTTTTCTTTTCAGACATTCGATCTTATGTGACCCTAACTGAACTAATGCCGCCGGACGAAAATTTTAGGTTCGTAACGAGTTATTCTCGTAGGATGGGACCCATCATCGGTCGAAATCGCGGTTTCATATCACAGTATCTTGGAGATGGTATTATGGCTATTTTCCCAGAAGATCCGAACTCCGCCATTGCCGCCGGAATTGAAATGCAACTTAGCCTGCAACAGTTTAATCGAGAACGTGCAAGCAAAGGTCGAGCAGCAATCGAAGTAGGCATGGGCATTCATACGGGCCCACTGATCATGGGCGTAATAGGGGATGGCAGGAGACTTGAACCCGCTATGGTTTCTAAGAATGTCAATATTACATCGAGGATTGAAGGACTCACTAAATATTTCGGCGCCAACATTTTGTTTAGTGAAAGCACCTACGAAAAGATAGCCGGCGATGATCGATTTAATACACGCTCTATCGGGCTAGTCCAGGTTAAGGGTTTAGAGAAGCCGATTCGTATCTATGAGTGTTTCGATGGAGATCTCCCTGATGTAGCCAAAGCCAAAAAGGATACGCTTACGGCCTTTCGGGATGGTTTGAATTTGTATTATGACAAGGACTTTGTCAAAGCGGAAAAGGCCTTCCATTATGTAATAACAGAGAATCCTCAGGATAAGGTTGCTGCCAATATCCATGAGCGCATCAAACTGTTGCTCGAGTCCGGAATAGCCGAAGATTGGACCGGTGTGTTGTCCGTCGAAGGGAAGTAGTCTCGTTTTCTTATTTTTGACTTTGGGTCAAAATTCTACTACACATGTCATATCGAATTCAAAAAGCTGCAGTACTTGGGTCTGGCGTAATGGGCACGGGCATTGCATGCCATCTCGCCAATGTTGGTTTAGAAGTGGTGATGTTGGACATCGTTCCCCGCGACCTAAGCGAAGCAGATCAGCAGAACCCGGTTGCACGCAATGCGGTTGCTGCGGGAGCACTTAAAGCGGCCTTAAAAAACAAGCCCGCCGCTCTGTACCGTAAGCAGTTTGCATCTCGCATCACGGTCGGAAACTTTGACGACGATTTTGACAAAATCGCAGATGCAGACTGGATCATCGAGGTCGTCGTCGAACGATTGGACATTAAGCATAAGATTTTTGCTCAAGTCGAGCAGCATCGGAAGAAGGGGTCACTGGTTACCTCCAATACCTCTAGTATACCCATTCGTATGTTGGTCGAAGGACGATCTGACGAGTTTAAGGAGCATTTTTGCGGCACCCACTTCTTCAACCCTCCGCGCTACATGCGACTGTTGGAGGTGATACCCCATGAAGGCTCTAAACAGGATGTCATAGATTTCTTCATGCATTTTGGTGATGTGGTGCTGGGAAAGCAGACGGTGCTTTGCAAAGACACTCCGGCATTCATTGCCAATCGAATCGGAGTGATGTCGGGCATCAAAATGTTTGAATTGACCGACAAGCACAAGATGAGCATTGAGGAAGTAGATGCCATCACCGGCCCATTTATTGGTCGACCAAAGACAGCCACCTTTAAGCTTCAAGACCTGGTGGGTCTTGATACGGGCGACAAAGTCAGCAGATTTGTGCTCGACGCCGCAAAGGATGAATTTCTGAGCGAAGTCAAAACGGTCACGCCTCCATACATGGAGTTCCTTTTGGAAAACAAGTTCCTGGGACGCAAAAGTGGAAAAGGATTTTACGAACGGACCAAGGAGAAGGACGAAAATGGCAAGCGCATCATCAATGCACTTAACTTACAAACGCTAGAATATGCACCGGCGACCAAGCCGCGCTTGGAGTTGGTTGGCAAAGCCCGCAACATCGAACGCTTTGATAAGCGCATGCAGGTCATCATGCAGCATGAGAGCCGTGAGGGTGATTTTATTCGGGAGTACTTTGCGGCTTTGCTGTCATACGCTGCCATGAGAGTTCCTGAAATATCGGATGAAATCTACAGCGTTGACGATGCCATGCGATCAGGTTATGCCTGGGACTACGGACCATTTGAATATTGGGATGCCATAGGACTGCAAGAGGGCATTGACTTGATCAAAGCACACCATGGTGCCATTCCCGCCTGGATTGAGAAAATGTCTGCGCAGGGTGCTGCTTCATTCTACAAAAAAGAGGGGGGCAAGAAGTTGTTTTATCAAATGTCAGATGGCAGCTACGCTGAAGTACCCAGTGCTCAAGGATTGATCATCCTCGATACGCTGCGCGGGACTGATCCAGTGTTTAGCAATAGTGAATGCAACATCTTGGATATTGGAGACGGTGTCCTGTGTGTGGAATTTACTTCGAAGAGCAATGCCATTGGACAAGGAATTGGCGAAGGAATCCTTCATGCCATTGAGTTGGCAGAAAGTGAAGGATGGCAGGGGGTAGTCATTGGAAATAACGCGACCAACTTTACAGTAGGTGCCAATCTAATGAACATAGGCATGCTTGCAGCACAACAAGAATTCGATTTGTTGAGCACGATGGTCGATGGATTCCAACAAATCAACATGCGCATTCGCACCAGCAAAATTCCGGTAGTTGTTGCTACTCAAGGATATGTCTTTGGAGGAGGATGTGAGATATCAATGCATGCGGATGCCGGGATTTATGCGGCGGAGTCCTACATCGGTCTGGTCGAAGTAGGGGTAGGGTTGCTTCCAGGTGGAGGCGGTACCAAGGAGATGGCCTTAAGGGCCTCCGATAAGTTTTTTGAAGGAGATGTCCAGATGCCTACCCTCATTGATCACTTTAAGCCGATCGCGATGGCCGCCGTTGCCACTTCTGCGGATGAAGCCTTTGAGCACAACTATCTACTGGTGGGCAAAGATGAAGTGTGTATGAATACACCTCGAAACATCTCCGAGGCCAAACGAAAAGTCATCGAGCTGGCCCGTAACTACGTGGCGCCTACGCCGCGCACCGATGTGGAGGTATTAGGCAGGGCTGGATTGGCCACTTTGTACACCGCCATCAATGAGTTTTTACTCGGGCAGTACATGTCTGAGTACGACGCCGAAATTGCACGTAAAGTCGCCTATGTGATTTGTGGAGGGGACCTGACCAGCAGCCAGTCAGTGAGCGAGCAGTATCTGCTTGACATCGAGCGAGAAGGATTTCTAAGCTTGTTGGGCAATCAGAAAACACTCGACCGCATCCAGTACATGTTGGTGAACAATAAGCCATTGAGAAATTGATTTGGACATCTCGACTTAGAGACGCCGAGACTTCAAGACTTGCCGAAGGTGCGACATGAATACAAAAAATTAAGAATCTGGGAAAAATCAAGAGTTTTGAATTTGGCCATTTACAAGACTACCTCTGCCTTTCCTTCAGAAGAGAAGTTTGGACTCATTAGCCAAATGAGAAGGGCTTCTGTTTCTATTGCATCGAATATTTCAGAGGGAAGCAGCTATCAAAGCCAACCCACCTTTCTTAGGTTTTTGGATGTGGCTCTTGGTTCGCTCTGTGAGGTAGAATCGCAACTATATTTGTCAAGCGACGTTGGATACATTAATGAAGAAGACCTAAATGGCTTACTTTCCAGATCCGATGAATTGAAGAGAATGATCTTATCTTTTAGGAAGAAGTTGTCTTCAAGTGCTTAAATTTCTAGAATACACGCTGAGAAGGGAAGCGTAGTGACAAAGTCTCAAAGTCACCACTTCTCGAAATCTCAAAATCGAAAGAACAATGAATGCATACATAATTACAGGTTTCCGCTCAGCCGTCGCAAAGGCGAAAAAAGGTGGCTTTAAGAATTACCGTTCCGACGATTTGGCGGTTGACGTGATCTCACATTTAATGTCTACCGTTTCGCAAATAGATCCTAAGGACATTGACGATGTGATCGTGGGCTGTGCAAATCCAGAAGGAGAGCAAGGCCTCCAAGTTGGCAGACTCATTGCCGCCCGTGCACTGGGAAAAGAAGTTCCGGGAATCACGATCAATCGATACTGTGCCTCTGGATTGGAAGCCATCTCGATGGCGGTCGGAAAGATAGCAGCCGGGTTTGGTCATATGTACCTGGCCGGCGGAACGGAAAGCATGAGTTTGATCCCGATGACCGGGTACAAACTTGCGCCCAGCTATCAGGCAGCCATGGACAATATCAACTATCATGTGAGCATGGGAGCTACAGCAGAGGCGGTGGCAGCGAAGTATGAGGTATCGCGGGAAGAGGCAGACGCATTTTCCCTGCGGTCGCACGAACGTGCTGCAGCGGCCATTGACGGTGGATTGTTTAAGGATCAAATTGTGCCTATAACCGTGGACGAAGTATCCGTCATTGATGGTAAGCGCGTAGAGAAGTCGCATACCGTTGATACGGATGAAGGAGTGCGCAGAACCACAAGCATGGAAGGCTTGGCAAGATTACGACCCGCCTTCAAAAATGGAGGAGTGGTTACTGCCGGCAATTCGTCGCAAACATCCGATGGAGCTGCGTTTGTGCTCGTCGTAAGTGAAGAGATGGTGCAACGCTATGATTTGCAACCGGTCGCCCGACTTGCTGCTTGTGCGGTAGGGGGCGTCGATCCTCTCTACATGGGCATTGGGCCATGTGTGGCCATTCCCAAAGCACTGAAGCAGGCAGGCTTAGCGCTTTCTGATATAGATCAAACCGAGCTGAACGAGGCATTTGCCACGCAGGCACTGGCGGTCATAAAAACGGCCGGACTGAACCCGGAGACGGTAAATGTGAATGGCGGAGCCATCGCCCTTGGACACCCGTTGGGTTGTACAGGAGCAAAGCTTTCCATCCAGTTGCTTGATGAGATGAAGCGTAGAGAACAACGCTATGGCATGGTGACCGCCTGTGTGGGGGGGGGGCAAGGCATTGCTGGCATCTTCGAACGGCTATAGTCAGGAGGGAAATCCAAATAGACTACTCCCACAAGTCATCGTGAATTTCCTGAACGATGTCATCTCCCATGGTAAACGTAAAGTCCATGGCGAGCACTTCTCGCAATACCTTCACCAGACGATACATGGCGGGAGCAAAAAACAGTGCATACCATAAAGGAGAAGCTTGACTGATCAGGGCAATTCCAAAACCAACGAGACCGAGAAGAAAAAGTTGGGTTAAGCTAACATGGGGCAGTCGATACCCGCGCTTGGCAGAAGTATGGGTCATGGGGCGAGACAACTGAATGGTATGATTTTTCATCGAATTGACTTTTTAAAAGGAGTTTAAACTGATTATCGACTGTAATTTGAGGTAGCTGACGCTTGGAGTCAATGAAATCCTAAAAATTCAGGTATTATCACGGAGTTTTACACGCGAATAGGACGGGCATGAATTTTGAATTCAACGAAAAATCACGGGACTACCAGCAGCGACTCGAGGCTTTTATGGATCAGTGGATCTATCCCATTGAGGAGGAGTATTATCGATTTCATGAAGAAAATTTATGGACCGATCATCCTGCTTTAGATGACTTAAAAGAGAAGGCAAGAGCGGCAGGTTTATGGAACCTATTTTTACCTCCCACGTATGGGGACCTTAGTGCAGGCTTGACTAATCTCGAGTACGCTCCATTGGCTGAGCGTATGGGCCGAGCGCTTTTTAGTTCAGAGGTGTTTAACTGTTCCGCTCCAGATACGGGCAATATGGAAGTGCTCGCTAAGTACGGCAGCGAAGAACAGCAACAAAAATGGTTGCGACCGCTGCTTGCCGGTCGCATTCGTTCGGCTTTTTTGATGACGGAGCCAGACGTGGCCTCTTCTGATGCCACCAACATTCAGACTCGGATCCGTCGAGAGGGAGACCACTACGTCATTAATGGACGGAAATGGTGGTCTAGTGGAGCGATGCATCCGCGCTGTAAAGTATTTATCGTCATGGGCAAGACCGACCCGG
>JAHQVP010000255.1 GCA_019634275.1 Saprospiraceae bacterium | reverse complement strand
GATAGGTGGGACGTTGGGGGAGGCATCAGCATTTCAGGGTCGGAGCTCAAGATCCTTCGGATGGCTTCGCTTTCTTTCGGACGCCCCGGAGTTATTACCGGACGCCCCGTTGAGGTCACGTACTCGTAACTCTCCTCCTGATCCAGACGCAAGTCCGCTTCCCGAGCAGCCTGATCGGGGCCATGACAGGAGAAGCAGCGATCGGACAGTATGGGTCGGACGTGGTAGTTGAAGTCAATCGAAGAGGGGAGATCGAAATGCTCTGCCTCTTGGCACGAAACCAAAAGGTATACAACGAAGCATATGATCAATCTTCGAGACCGCACATCTTGAAGATAATCATTGGTGATTTTAGAGCAAACAGATGATATGCCCTTTGTCGAACGGATTAATTCTTGAAGAACCTTTCCACCAGAATTGAATCTTGTAATTGTATGTGAATAAGGTAATGGCCTATGGGCAAATGGGATATGTCCACTTGTGTCATAGATGCACTGTCATGTACAAGCAATCCATCTGAGGACATTATCCGAATTTTCTGCACTTGATCCACACCGCGAATGCGCAGATTGCCATTCGTCACTGTAGGAAAAGTGTATCTCAGCTGAGGAGATTGAATCTTATCTGAGACTGCAACAACAGGCCCAAATGTCACAAGTCCGTCATGGTCAACAATTTTCAGTCGGTAGTAATTGAGAAGGGGAAATGGATCTTTATGAACATGGTTGTACTGAGCTCCTTCATGGTTGCTGCCTCGTGGGAAGAAGGATGCTATCGTATGGAATGTGGTCCCATCATCGGCATGTTCCAAATCAAAGTTTGCGATATTGACCTCAGAGCTGGTGGCCCAGGAAAGCCAAATCCCTTCCTGAGCATGTGCTTTTCCAATGAAGTTTGTGAGCGTTACGGGCAGCAGGCAGGCTTCAAAAGTCATCATGCCTATCGATAGTGCTGCATTGGATCCTGGGGATGGAGGAGATCCTTCTGGTCCGTCACCCCAGTTTTGTGGGGCTGCATCGTCTGCGAGTGAAAGTAGATGCAGCGACTCACATTCACCGTTCGCATCTCCTCCGTTGGTGTCATTTCCATCCATGTCGGCATCTCCTTGAGGCCATGAATCGACATTGTCATAGGTTACGGATGTGATAACATTGAGACAATCATCAATAAGAGAGATCGTTTCACCAGAATTGACCAGATTGCCAGTAAATGTTGGAAATGAGGAAAGATCATAGTCAACACAATTGCTATTTCCACGTGCAATAACATAAAACTCGCCGGGACCTAGTGTCACCGCAGGGAAGACAAAATCGATCCCACTGGTTGTCCAGCCGGTCAAATCTACAGCACTGTTGTAGCCGTTAAATATTTCTACAAATTCACATGCGTTGTCACTGCCTTGCGCTGTACATGGGTTAAAATGGATTTCGGAAAAAACAATCTGAGCAGAAAGAGAGGAAAATATGCGAACGAAAACGATCGCCAAGATGGTTCGAATCATGGTAGTAGATGGTTGTTAGTACGTGTATACTGCAATATGCAGCTGTGGAAATATACGGTTTATCCTAGATTGTTAAAAACTAGGTCATCCCCTTCCGATATAGGGCATGCCATTGGCCATGACCGTCATAAAAGGCACATTGGCATCGAGCGGCAGCGACGCCATGTAGAGAATGGCCTCACTGACGTGGCTGACATCCATCGTGGGTTCTATGGCAGTGGATCCATCTGCCTGTGGCACACCGGCCGTCATCTTTTCGGCCAGACTGGTCAATGCGTTCCCGATGTCAATTTGACCACAAGCGATGTGGTACTTTCGGCCGTCTAGCGAGATGGATCGGGTAAGGCCGGTGATGGCATGTTTAGTGGCCGTATATGGTGCAGAATTCGGTCGCGGTACATGAGCCGATATGGACCCATTGTTGATAATGCGGCCTCCTTGTGGATTTTGCTTTTTCATGAGGCGAAATGCGGCCTGGGCGCAATAGAAGGAACCACTTAGGTTGATGTCTACCACCTGTTTCCACTGGTTGACGGTAAGTTCTTCGAAGGGAACCGGTGCTGATCCAATGCCTGCATTATTGAACAATAGATCAAGTCGTCCGTGTTCGGCTTCGAGCTCTTCAAATAGACGCTCCACGGAACGGGGGTCGGAGACATCTGCTTGCTTGATTTGCATGTGCTCCGCCTGTGACGCTTCAGCCAGGGTCTTCTGAAGTGGTTCAAGACGTCTTCCGCATATGATCACGTGATGGTCTTTTTCCGCCAATCTTAGTGCTGCATCTTTTCCAATTCCTGATCCCGCTCCCGTGATAAGTGCGATTTTTTTCATTTAATTTATTTTTTGATTGCCTTCTAAATTAATTAGTGTAATATTTGCATCATGAAAAGAATGAATAAATATCAATTATTTCAACAGGTCAAGGGATTGGTCAGTTGATGTAATGGATTGAATTAATATTTGAGCCCGGTCAACTGACATGTTGATCGGGTTTTTTTGTGCCCGACAATATTGGCAGTGGGACTTTTGTCGGGTCGTCTAAGGGCAGGACGCCAGAATTTGGATCTGGAAATGAAGGTTCGATTCCTTCCCCGACAACATAAGGCGATATCAGATTTAAATTGATAATTATGAAACAGCGTTGTAATTAATTTCCAATAAGTATTCGTTTAGTATTTCTTCGAAATTGTTGTTGGCAGTAAATCCCAATTGGTGGGCTCTCTTGGTGATGAAGGTATGGGGGAAGGTCAGTACGATGCTTTGAAGAAAAGGATCTTGTTCCCAGGTAATGTATTGCATGGTTTTTTGACCTGCCGCACGTTGGAGAGCATCGGTCATCTCACCGATGGTCACGGTGATGCCCGGTAGATTGATAAGGCGATTGTCTCCCAGTAAGTTCTGTGGAATTTGAGCAGCATGTAAGAAATGCAGGATGACTTGATTGGGAGACAATATCCAGACTTTGGTGGAGGGGTCAACCGGGCAATTTTGTACACGCCCGGCCAGTGGTTCCCTGATGATGCCGGAGACAAAGGACGTGGTCGCTGCATTGGCCGTGCCCGGTCTGATGCAAATGGTAGGAAGTCGCAGACTGCGACCATCTACAAATCCTCTTCGACTGTAGTCGTTGACCAACAGTTCGCCCAACGCTTTTTGGGTCCCGTAGGAGCTCTGTGGAGTAGTACGGGTATGGTCCGTAACAATATCTCCAAAATCGCCTCCAAATACCGCGCAAGAACTTGCAAAAACAAAGAGTGGTGCATTTCCGTTCGTGCGGCAGATCTCCAACAACTGCTCAGTAGCGTGGAGATTGACACGCCGCCCTAAGGCAAAGTCCTTCTCCGCCTCCCCGCTTACAATCGCCGCGAGGTGAAAGATGAGGTCGGGGGATAGCGCACGTATCCGGGCGATGGTTTCAGGTGTGCCCAAATCGCCGCTGATTTGTTCGATCTTTGGATGAGGAGAACTGCCGCTAAACTGCAAATCGAGACAAACCACTTTGGTGGCTTCAGGAAACGCTGCGAGTACCGCGTTAACCAATTTTTGCCCCAGAAAGCCATGGGCGCCCGTGATTAAGATCTTCATGATGTTGTTCCTCTAGAGCCAAAGAAGGTACATAATTTCGTTTTGGATTATAGCAGCTTTATGCCAAGATGCGTAGCCGATTCCGAGTGCCGAGTCGCCCGATTAGAGTTTCCGTTTTTGTCGCAGTCAGTGCCATGATGAGCTCCTTTCAATTTCATAACTTACTCCAATGCTACTATTATCTACCGCACCATTGTGGCCGTTTGCCGTGCTGACCATTGGTATTCTGGCTGTTGTACTGATGATTTCTCTTTTGCGAATGCATCCTTTCGTGGCGTTGCTGCTGGCCGCTATTTTGGTGGGTTTATTGACTCCCATCCTTCCCGGTGAGATGCATCCGTTGCAGGCTGCGGTGGAGCTGCCAATGCAAGAGTTTGGCTCCATGGCGGGCAAAATCGCCTGGGTCATTGCGTTGGCTGCCATCATTGGATCAGCCATGATGGAAAGTGGAGCTGCCGTACGCATCGTCGATGCGCTCATGGCTTCTCTGGGAGAGCGTAGAGCAGCTCTGGCGTTGATGTTGAGTGGTTTTATTCTTTCCATTCCCGTATTCTTCGATACCGTATTCTTTTTACTGATTCCTTTGGCCATCGCCTTGCGTCAGCGAACGGGTAAGAGCTTCGTGCTCTACGTGGTGGCGATTGCCGGTGGCGGAGCCATCACGCATACCCTGGTCCCACCGACCCCTGGTCCCCTCATCATGGCCGAAGAACTCTCTGTGGATCTCGGCATCACCATGATGGCGGGCTTGCTGGCGGGCATTTTGCCGGCCATCTTTACGCTGTATCTGGGCAAACGGCTTGATCGCCGCATGGATATACCCCTGCGTTTAGAAACCATGGAGGTGGATGAGCGTGTGACCACAAAGCCCGGTTTGGGACTTTCTGTGCTCCCAATCGTAGTGCCCATTTTGTTAATTGGAATGGTATCAATAACGGATGTGCTCACGGGCAGCATTCCAGGGTGGATGCATTTTTGGGGCAACAAGAACATTGCGATGGGACTGGGGGCACTTATCGCGTTGTGGCTATGGGCTAAGCAGGCGTCCCTTGATCGTCAGGGGCTTTGGACCGGGGTCAGTAAGCCGCTAGAAATTGCCGGTGTGATCATTTTGATTACCAGCGCCGGAGGAGCTTTCGGAGCGATGATCAAACATTCGGGCATAGGGGATGCCATTGAGTACGTGACTCAGGATTTCGCTGTTCCTTATATTCTGTTGGCATGGCTCATCGCGGCGATTATGAAGACCGCACAAGGATCCAGTACCGTGGCCATGATCACCACTGCCAGTATTATGGTGGCACTAATCGGTACCGGAGAGTCCTTGCCATTTCATCCCATATACATTCTGTTGGCGATAGGATTCGGATCACTGGTCGTCTCCTGGATGAACGACAGTGGATTCTGGGTGGTGGCCAAGATGTCTGGATTTACCGAGAAAGAAGCACTGAGCACCTGGACCGTCTTGTTGGCAGGAATCGGGGTGTTGGGACTGATCCAGGTGTTGGTGATGTCGAGCATATTGCCATTGCGATGATCCCCTCGATCTATTCCATGGTACTTCAGTGCCGTGTATATCAGGAAGACACTCAATATTTGATGGCAGGTGTTTGATGATCGCGCACAAGTGACTAAAGTCACGGGGAGGAGTCACTGCTCCTATGCAATTTCTCCAATGCACTTTAGTGCATTGTCATGATGCGAGAGAATGGTTTTTCGGTTTTGATGGAGGATTGTGATTGGATGTGACAAGTGACTAAAGTCACTTGGAGGTATGGGAGTTTTTGATGGAAGCATCATCCTCCAATGCATTTCTCCCATGCACTTTAATGCATTGTACAAACTACGAGGCAAGTGACTGAAGTCACTTGGAGGGTCACTTGGAAGATGCTCACTTGGAGGAGTCACTTGCTCCTACGCAATTTCTCCAATGCACTTCAGTGCATTGAATACATACGAAATCTGTTCTATGGGACGAGGAGGTGTTGTGGAGGGGGCAAGTCACTAAAGTGACTTGGAGGGTGACATGGAGGGTCACTTGGAGGAGTCACTTTCTCCAGTGCACTTCCTCCAATGTACTTCAGTGCATTGAATACATACGAAATCTGTTTTCGTGGGACGAGGGGGTGTTGTGGAGGGGCAAGTCACTAAAGTGACTTGGAGGGTCACTTGGAGGGTCACTGGAGGAGTCACATTGCTCCTACGCAATTCCTCCAATGCACTTCAGTGCATT
>JAHQVP010000254.1 GCA_019634275.1 Saprospiraceae bacterium | reverse complement strand
GAGTCAATCGCCAAGGCATGCTCGACATAGTTTAAGCTGACGTAATAATTAACAGCTGCATTCATGGCGGTATAGTTACTGCTGTCCATGCTGTACAGCTGCTCTGAGTATTTTGCCGCATTTAGAAAATCCCGTTGTCTTCGGGCTAAGAGGGTCTGGTAGGTAAGCTCCTGGGCTTGACTGAAATGAACTACTTTGTCTTGCAGACTTTCAAAAACGCTATTAAGATCTTCGACCTTGTTTTCCTTAGCATACAGATTGTATAATTCAAAAAGAGGCTCATAAAATGTTGTATCCAGTTCGTAAGCAGACTTGAGTAACTCCATAGATTGACCTGGATTGGAAATCCGACTCTCTAGTCCTTCCAAATACCTCTGATAAGCTTGGTACTTAGGGGGTGAGAGTTTTAAACTTTCTAGATCGCGCACCGCCCAATAGCCCAATACCTCATCCACAAACGCACTGAGAATCTCTTGTACATTGGATTTAGGTCCAGATACTGAGAAAGATCGTTGGTTTTCGTTGGTGGTGAGATCCATCAATTCCGCAAATACGTTTAGCTCAGCACCTTGGAGGTAGTAGCGACCAACCAGTAGAGTTCCCACTCCGGCCTCCTCCGCTTCTTGAAGCATTTCAGTACGTGGTAAATCATTCCAACCCATGCTTTCTGCCGAAATAATGTTCTGTTCACCCGCCTGCGTAAGATTTTGAGTGGTCCAATCGGAGATCATGAGGCCCAGCGCATCTAAGTCGGCATCCCTTGTCTGGTTTTCAAAGCCTATCACTGCTAGACGCTCGCTTGATTGCCTAGATGAGAGGGAGCTATGACCAGACCGGGACAAAATCCATCCAACACCCAGAGCGACTACCAGCAGCAAACCGGCAATCAGGGCAAACTTTGAGCCTGAGGACACCACCTTTTCCTCAGAGAGATCGCGTCGAGCAGGCACAACAATTTCTGAGTGTTCGACAGCATAGAGCTCCACGGATTCCTTCACGTTCTTGAATCGAATAGTACCCAGTTGTCTGAAGCTAAATTCACGCGAGTTGAAAAGATCTTTCACCACTTCTCGAGAAACGAGGATACTTCCTGGGACTGCCGAAGATTCCACCCGGGAAGCAAGATTAACTGTATCTCCGAAGATCTGATCTCCTTTGTTAACTACGGGACCACTATGTAAGCCGATCCGGACGGGAATGTTCTTTTGACGAAAGGCAATTTGCCAGCTGAGGGTCCCTTGCAAAGCATCATGAGGGCTGGGAAATGTCAAGAGAACTCCGTCACCAAAGAAATCGATAATCTTGGCGTGATACTCATTCGCTGATGTTTCAATGATTGAGCGAAAGGCTAAAGCACTGCTCATAGCTTGTTCCTCATTCGCCTGCATCATTGTCGTGTACCCAACGATATCGGCAAAACAGACCACCTTAATACTGCGCTCCAGAGTCATCTTGTATGTCAAGGTAAAGATACGGTGCGGAAAAGCACAAATCACCACCATAACGGGTGATTCAGCATAGGTCCTTTTTTTAGTGCTTATGCCCTGATGCTATCGCAAGTCAAGTCGGTCCAGAAAGGTCTGGATGACCTGGCCTGCGACCTGATTACCTACAGTAAGTCCCACTTCATTATAGCTTTCCGCCTTTCCTCTCCAGGATCAAGTGGGACTATTGTAGAATTAGCATGGTGAAAACTTTTGTAAAGCACGGCAATGCGTATTTTTGTCATCTGTTGGCCCTATAGCTCAACTGGATAGAGCAGCTGCCTTCTAAGCAGCAGGTTTCAGGTTCGAGTCCTGATGGGGTCACTTCGTGATTCCTGCGCTTAGCAGGATCGAGGTCCGGTGGACCTCGAAGCGAAGTGACCGCGAAGCGGATGGGGCCCTGTCCGCCTTGCACCAGTCAGCAAAATCACCTGCCCTCATCTTTCGCAAAATCCAGTAGCCTAGAAGGCAAGGTTCAAACGACACGATCAACGAAAGCTTGGAGGTCCGGCGGACCTCCAAGCGAAGTGACCGCGAAGCGGATGGGGGCTTACCCTCCGAAGCCAAGGGACCTTTCACCCGGAACAGATCCAGGTACTCGCTTGTCTCGACCGGTAATTAGACCCAATTATTCCTCCGCATCCATTACCTTAGGTCGTCTAACCATTAAATTGCGATCATGCAGTACGAGGCCGACACCATCAAAGGCTATATAGATTTGCTACCAGAAGATCGAAAGGGTCCTGTAGAAAAACTCCTTCAGGTTGTGGAAAGCAACATACCCGACGGGTTTGAGAAGGGTATCACGTACAAAATGATCGGATTCTATGTACCCCATACGGTATACCCAGATGGCTATCACTGCGACCCAAAGGTTCCTCTCCCTTTTATCAACATCGCCTCGCAAAAGAACTTTATCGCACTTTACCATAGTGGACTTTATGCAGACCCCGTTCTGCATGATTGGTTTGTAGCCGAGTACCCCAAGCATTCTAAGTACAAATTAAACATGGGCAAGAGTTGCATCCGCTTCAAAAAAGTGGATCACATCCCGTACGACTTGATTGCAGAGCTCTGCCAAAAGATGTCCGTAAAGCAATGGATCGACCTTTACGAATCTGCGGTGAAAAAGTAATCAAGTCCTCAAGCCAAAGGGGTTGATGTCGGCAATCGCCCGTGATAAGCAACTCACCGACCCTAGACATGACAGACAATCCATCAAATGGAGTGCTTTCTGCGATGCGTAAACACGATGTGCTGGTCATCCACTGCCTCCTCCATACCACCCCGTCAAAAATCACGATATTGCGCTTCGACAAAAAAGTGCCATGCTTCAATTCGAGCAGTATTTAGAGGAGTTCAATTCGACCTTGAGCTTCCAGTCTTTTCTGATCAATTTAGTGGTCACCGCCCTACTGGCCCTTATTCTCCGATGGTTTTATGCACGCTTTGGATCCAGCATCTCTAACCGTCATGCCTTTGCTCAGAATTTTGTACCACTAGCGCTCACCACTTTTGTTATCATTTCTGTGATTAAGTCATCGCTGGCGCTTTCCCTAGGGCTTGTGGGTGCCCTTTCCATTGTCCGATTTAGGGCGGCGATCAAAGACCCAGAAGAGCTGACGTATATCTTTTTGACCATTGCGATCGGACTCGTAACCGGTGCAGACAAGCCCCTTTTTGCTACCGTGGCAATCGCCTCTATTCTTCCTCTGATTTATCTTAATTCGCGAGGGAGAAAGCGCCCGGTCAAACGTCAGAATGAGATGTTTCTCAATGTTCGTACTCAGAAAACCGACCTACCCGCGATCACTAAGATTCTTACAGATCAGTTGCCACATGTCGAGCTCAGACGTATGGATCAGGACCAAGACTTCATGAATCTGTCCTATGTATGCCAGATCAATGCCCTGGAGGAATTGGATCAGGTACGCACTGCCCTTATGTCGTTTTCAGAGGGGACCACGCTGTCTTTTGTCGACAAACCTTCACTCGCGGGTTGATCCAAAATCAAGACCTAGATGGCAACAAGCAAATCCATTTGCAACTTATGAGAAGCGAAGTAAATAAGCCGCAGTGAGGTACGAGCTCAAGTACGTCTGCACCGATATGGACACGGAGCACTGCAAGCAAATCATCCGTACCCATCCGGCTTCTTTTAAGGTGGCCTTTCCTGATCGAAAAGTCAATAATGTCTACCTCGACACTCCTGATGGACAGTCCTACATGCAAAATCTGAATGGGGTGTCTGCTCGCACCAAGTATCGCATCCGATGGTACGGCGAGACCCATCAAACCATTCGAGGAGCGCATTTGGAATTTAAGATCAAACGCAACCACTTAGGTAAAAAACAACATATTGCCCTGCCCGATTTCAAGCTGGAGGAGCTGACAGCACTACTGCTCAAGCATCAGCAGGCTTGGCAGCTCCCCGATCATTTGCGTCCCAATTCGATCAATAAATATCAAAGATCCTACTACATAGACTTTAGCAAACGTTTCCGAATCACCGTAGACAGCGACATCCAATTCGGAAATTTCCTTGGTGATCGCCCATTGTTGGACAAGGGGTTTCCGGGAACCATTATTGAACTCAAATACGATATGGCATCAAAAGCAGAAGCCGATTTCATCCAACAACATTTGCCTTGGCGTCGAACGAAGTTTTCCAAGTACGTTGAGGGACTAAGTCGAATCTTGAACTAGGTGAATTTGTTTCGGCGATCTTATCGGACCAAAAAAGCCACCTACGTAAACGCAGGTGGCTTTTTGATCGGGGTCAAATGGTCGTAAGGGTATTCAACCTAGGGATTGAGTGAAAAATCGATACCGAGTTGGACCTTCGTCATCACGGGAGAAACTCCCCGGATTCCCGGTCTCCAATTGGGCATAGATTCGATTAATCGAATGACTTCCTGATCGCAACCAGCTCCCAATCCTTTTATGATTTGAGGGCTGATGGCTTTGCCCAACTTATTGATAATAAACTCGACATGTACCTGCCCTTCGATGCCGTACTCACGAGCTATCGTTGGATATTTCAAGTGCTGATGGATATGTTCAGAAAGTCCCTTCCTTCCTCCGGGAAAGAACATTTTTGCGTCGAGCATTTCTGGTGTGTAGACATTTAAGTCTATTTCTGTCGCACTGGGTATATCCAGATCGAGGTGCTTGTTGGGTATGGCCTGTGCCAACGTCTGGTCCGACTGGGCCATAGCCATCGGAGCAAGGGCACTCATGCTCAACAGGAAGAGTACTGCATGCGTCCAAGAATGCTTTTTCATCATTTGTGTTTTTTGGTGGTTATCTGTAGGTACAAGGTAAATGGACTACCGTGAATTGACGAGGACCATCGTTGCAAAAGGGTGCAGTATCGTTTCAGGAACCTGAATGAATAATATTTTCTTAATTATGAGAAGCGATGACAGGCATGCCAAGACAGCCAGCATATCAGATCTGCAAGAGACTTCTCTATGCCATGGGGATCGTGCTGCTTGGCTTGATGGGGTGTTTTTCCGAAGGCAATCAAGATCGGCATGTCTTTCGTGTCAGTCTCTGGGCCAATCAAAACCACACTTGGTACGCCGCCTTTACATACATGGACTCACTGGTAAATGCCCGCTCGAATGGGCGCCTTGATCTGGAGATATATCCCTCTGAGCAATTGGCTAAAGAATCTGAATCCATTAGAATGATTCAATCGGGCATTATTGAGATGACGGTCACTGGATCCCTGCTAAGCAATTGGATAGACATTGCTGCCTTTTGCGAATTGCCCTATGTGCTTCAGGACACCTTTGACCGAAACGCCTTGCTCAATGGGCCGATTGGTGCACGCATTGAGCAGGAAATGATTTCACGAACTGGATTGCGCCCGCTCACGCGGTTCGATCGAGGCCCTCGCCACCTGACGAGTAACCGGCCCATCAAACATCCGGACGATCTAAAAGGTCTGATCGTGCGCGTACCCAACGTTCCCTCCTTCGTGACGGCTTGGAGTGCCATGGGAGCAAAGCCTACGCCGATGGCCTTCTCAGAAGTCTTTACATCACTGCAGCAAGGAACGATTGACGCCCAGGAAAACCCCTTTGCGCTGATTCTCAGTGCTGGATTTGCGGAGGT
>JAHQVP010000253.1 GCA_019634275.1 Saprospiraceae bacterium | reverse complement strand
TCTGCTGTATCCGACTTTGTCCTCCCATACGGCACCACTGGATATGTTCTTTCTCATCTCTTGAAATCTAATTTTCGCATCATACAGGTCAAGATCTGTTCAGATTGCGTCTTTCTTTTCGCCAAACCACTTTAAGACCACTCCAGTCGGCATCAACCGCACATACCTTTACGTCGACCAGGCCCAGCGGAAAAATTACGCTGCGTATGAGGTCCTCATCTATGTCGGTCCACTTCTTAGAACTCTTCTTGTACCAAGACAACCAGAGCATGCCATCTGGGAAAATGGCTTGAGCCATCTCCTCAATGCGCTCTTGCAGATCCTGGCGTCGAACAGCGAAAAAATGCACACCATGTGCTTGCTCCAATAGCGTCTCAGAAAACACAACGTCTCCGACATCGCCCAATATCTCAAAGTAATGCGGGGGCCTTTCCAAAATGCACCAGAGGGCATCATCCTTCATCCCAAGTTTTTGATATAAAGCGCGCGGCATAATGACAAATATCCGAATACTCCCGTAAGATCGCTCGTCTTAATCAACGACTATGCCTTTTCTCTATTTCCGATATGTCTGGGCACCAATTGGGAATGACCTGGTGAAGAATTATATTAAGGCTTACAAGGAAAGAATATGAGCAATCGAGACAAGCACAATACCAGTCGCCGTACGTTTTTAAAAACAAGCGCCGCTGTATCCTCCTTCTTTATCGTACCGCGAGCGGTCCTGGGAGGCCCAGGATATATCCCTCCCAGTGATCAATTGGTCCTGGCTGCCATTGGAGCGGGTGGCAAAGGCCGTAGTGATATCCGCAATGCTTCAGTCAATGGACGCGAGCGTGTCGCGGCTCTTTGTGATGTCGATTTTTCTGGAAACGCTCAGAAGTCTGTAGAAGCTTTTCCTGATGCCGCTCGCTATGCGGACTACCGCCGTATGTTGGATCAGGAGAAAGACATCGATGCTGTCACCATTTCAACACCCGATCATGTACATGGACCGGCAGCGTCATTTGCCATGCAACGAGGCATCCATGTATATGTCCAAAAACCAATGACACACAACATCAAGGAGGCTCGCAAACTGACGGAAATGGCACGAGAGCAACGTGTTGTGACCCAAATGGGAAATCAAGGCGGATCCAATCCACTCTTGGGAATGGTGCAAAAATGGGTTGATTCCGGCAAATTGGGTAAGATCTCAAAAGTGCATGTCTGGACAAATCGCCCGGTCTGGCCCCAAGGAGTCGCCATGCCAAAGCCGGATCCCAGCCAGAAGCCATCGGATTTAAAGTGGGATTTATGGCTTGGGCCTGCAAAGAGCATGCCCTATACCCCCAATCTCCATCCATTTAACTGGCGAGGTTGGTGGGATTTCGGAACAGGTGCTTTAGGGGATGTTGGATGCCACCTGATCGATATCCCGTTTCGTACATTGGGACTGGGATATCCTCTCGACGCAGAGTGTAGTGTAGCTTCCATCTTCAGTCAGATGTGGAATGCGGATTATCATCCGGAGGGAGCACCTTCTGCTTCTTTCATCACACTTCATTTCGCCGCCACCAAGAAAACCAAATCGCCAATTGAAATGACTTGGAGCGATGGAGGGATCCGTCCATCTCATCCTGACATTATACCACCAAACAGCGACATCGGGGGCACTGATAGTAAGAACGGAGTCTTGATCATCGGAAAGAAAGGCATCATATCCACCAACATCAACGATAGTTCTCCTCTCATGCCTAAATTATACTTGAATAATGGCAAGACGGAGTTTGGACCAGAAGTAGAAGAAAAAGCAGAGCCTGAATATGGTCATCAGAGAAAGTGGGTCGATGCTTGCAAGGCTGGATTTGGAAGTCCCGAACACAAAGGACTGACCTCATCGTTTGACTATGCCGGACCCATGACGGAGACGGTACTGATGGGCAACCTGGCCATACGAAGCTACATGCTCAGAAGAGAAAACAGCAAGGGACAGGCGGAATTCTACGCACGGAAAAAGCTCTTGTGGGACGGTGAAAACATGCGCATCACCAACGTAGAAGCGGCGAATCAGTTTGTCGGGCGAGATCACCGCAAAGGTTGGGAAGTGTAGAGTCAGTTTGTAAGCGTGCCAAGGGCATCGGCCATAATTCTTGCCAGATATCCTTCAAAGAGATTTCTCGTGCCCATGCGATTATGCGTCATGTGGCACATGCTTTCACATATTGGCCATAGTACATGTCGATGTGTATGCCAGCTCTTGCGTAGGCGAACATTTCCCTCTTCATGGAGTGATTGGATTTGCGCGATGGTTTCCTGCATACACTGTTGCCACTGACTTTTCCAAGTTGCATCTGCCGTCCTATCCCTGATCGATTGGTATTCGCGCAGAACAAAACCCTGGTAGTAGAAAGGACGTTGTTCGAAGTGAGCAACCACTTCCTTTCGTCGAACGGGCAGAAGAGCTGATTTCCCAATTTCTTCATAAACGAGTTCCGGGATCTTTATCCATCGCACCGCGTACTCATGTTGGAGAAAATGAATCATGTCGCTCACCGAGGGTGCAATGGGATGGATGAGCCGCAGCTGCAGCGCGATGGAATGGCATAGCCTCTGCTCGAGCGTAAGCGGGTGCCCTGAGCCAATCAATTGCATAACCAATTGCGATGAATCCGTGAAGTGTTGCTCTACAATGCGCAAACATTGTGCTCCTCCATAGCGCTCGATTTCCGGATGATAGGGAGTGAACAGTACCTGATCGGTATGCCAGTCATTTTGCCCTCCCTTCTTCCCTGGATGGGCTAAAAAGAAGCCTGAAGTCCGCTCACGGATTATGGGAGCGGCCTGCTCACGAAGCACATCTGAGGTGCCAAAAAAGCGGAGTCGGATGTGCTGTCCATTGTCTTGATTGCGGACCCAAAAGAAACGAGTAATCGACGGCAGCGCCAGAACTTCTCTGGTCAATGGAATCAGGCAGCTGTGAATCAATTTATCCAGATTCCCTGCATATACGATGTTGGCCGTAATCCATTTTCTATCCATGACGGGGATCACTTTGCATTTGCAAGATAAATTCTGCCGCATACGCACTGCCGCCAATCTCAATCCCATCGTTGCGTCCCGGAATCATTTCGGTCACCCGCAAATGACGAGGCACTTTAGTAGTTATGGCGCGAAAATGTTGGACGGAAATCGGATTGGAAAAGCTTATGAACTGGGGTTTGTGCACATCGGACGGTAGCGACGTCTTCTTTTGTTCACGCAGCTTCCTCAACTCACCATACGTGACCAACTGAACAAAAGCGTCACTGGGAATGCCTATGTCTCTACGCCAAAGATTGATGCTTAAAAAATATGACCAGTCCGTATCTCCCGGTTGCTTCATCGGTACCCTTTCAATGGGAATTACCCATTGTCTTCTTTGCATCACCAGGCGATCATCCAGCACGATGCGCGGATAAATCACCACAGGATCTTTGCTGCCCTCAACTTCCACTTGCTGGGCATGCGATGCATTGATTTCTCGGAGCAAAGTCTGCTGCGAAAATATGCGTGAATCGCTAAATATGCTTAAGAAATTAAATATTGGGGAATGTCCCGGAAGTGAGTTAAAACATAGATAGAATGTCTTGACTTCCTTTTGCAAAGAGGACGCCATGAGCTTCAATCGCTCTTTTTTCTCATCTAAACAGATCTGGATGTCTGCTACATCGATCTGATGTTCCCTTGGCAACCTGTTCAGACTTCTAGGATAGCGTATTTCGTACGGCAACAAGGGCGGGTGTATGCCCGTATTTGAGGTACGCACGTCATTTAATTCAGCATATACTTGGTCTTGATCTTGTAACGAGGTGTTCCACGCAGACAAAGATGCCGTCATCTTGGGATCGAATAGGTGCAGAAATCGACTAAACCACTTGCCGAATCCGGGATTGATGTTATTGATCACCATCAGCGGCTCATTGTGTTGTGGTGAATGATGGACTTGAAAAAAGAAATTAAAAGAGTACGGCGCCTCGCTATCTGCCTGTGCTTGCGGCAGGTCAGCGCTTGTGAGAGAAACATCACGTGACGAGGGCAGCTTCAGCATCGCGGCATAGGCCTTGACGGTGGTTTCATATTGCCTCCAATAGGCTGCGTAAACAGACTTCTTTGGAAGGTGCTTCTTCTCTCGGTCGGCAATAACAAACGCTTGTGAAAAGGACGTGAAGGGAACTCGTTCGCTCTTTCTCCATTTTTTGAAAAAATAAACGGCATGTTCCATTCGCTTGTCATACCAAGATTTCCAACCTGCGCGATATAGAGCCTCCAGGCTGTGTAACATGGGTTGCAAAGCTGGTTGCATCATCACAATTGGATCCTTCCAAAAGAAATCCTCATAGAATAGGTGATGAGCATGAAGATGAGAAGGAATGGCGGACGGCTCGGGGCCAGCTTCCGTCTCCATGATCTGTGCTCCATCGCGACCCAGTTTCTCACTGAGTTGTTGATGAATGCGTCGCAAGTCTTGCGAACCCAATTGCCTTTCTAACGGAGACTTTGATGCATCCTCATAAATCTTGCTGCATACAGTGTCAAATACCTCAAAACAATGCTGTCGCAGCAAAGAACGCTCTCGGGCATTTGATTCGGCATAGTGCTTCATCTCATGTCCAAAGTCCATAAGAAGTCTCACCACTTCCCTCATCAATGGGTTATGCACGGAACCGGAGTGGATGATCGGCAGCCAATTTGAGATCCATTCAGAATCAATTACAGAAAGCTCTGCCCCCAGCTCAAGGATGCCTTTTTCGATTAACAAATCAACGTAATCGGCTGCTTTCTTCAGCATGGGTATGCTCGGTTGAAGTCCTGCGAGTAGATCTTTGTAGAGGATCACCGGCGACTTGTCTAGGATGGCCTCCACACCTGCAAGAAGTGGCGTCCAAACCTCCTGTGCCAGAGAGGAGTCGACCGATAGATGCAGGGGATGAAGGCCCTCTTCTAAGTCTACCATGGCTGGATTTAAGCTTACCTGTAGATGGGGTCGGACGTCAGGATGTCCCACCAACCTTTCTTTAAGAACACGGAGAAATCGATTATTTAGTAGAACTGAGGACTGAGGGACTGTGGAGGATGGGAGACTGCAATAGTCTCCTGGAGTGGCCTTTGACGAGAGCTTCACCATCGCGAGGTGAGTGGCGGCACTAAAGGGACTGGTTTTGGTGATCGATCGGGACAGAAACTGCCAAATGGTAATTTCAGTTTGGCGCTTCTTCTTGTTGCTCAAGGTGTTGGCATCATCCGCATATCGCAGCAACTGTCTAAAAAAGGATGGACTTGCCGCCAAAACAAGCTTTCGAAATGGCGGGTCCTCAACCAACTCCTGCAGGCATTGACTGCACTTGACCTTTAACGCTGCATAATGTTGTGCTCCACTCTCATGCTGAGTCTCTAAGTCAGCACGAATGGTCAGCAGGGCATTCAGTTGATGCTGAATGGGATCACTCAAGAAAGGCCGACAATGGCTCAGGAGCGTAGGAGTCAATCTTCTATCGTTATGAATCGCTCTGCGCAAGGTCAACAATCGATTCTGGTCTTTACGCCCCTTGATCTGTCCAATTAACACATGCAGTTGTCTGCTGAGATTCGTCTTGAGATCTTCACACGCTCTTCTTGACTTTGTGATGATATCCAAACATTGAATCAACTCGTCAGATTCGAACGAAGACAACATGGACAGGGGTCGGGCGGCGATGCGGGCAATACCATAGGGAAAGACTCTCATGAGGGCAATCAATATCGCAATTGCTGTCATCTAAACATAAGAGAAGATCAACGGCGAAAGGCGCTAGGATGAATCTTCGAATTTAGGTATGTTTAATATTGTCGAATAGATGCTCAAGTTTAATCCTCACAAAACGAACACGTGGCTACCAACAAATCGATAAACCGTGTACCGGAAGGCTGGCGGAAATCGGGAAATGCATTCCACTTTCAGGACATATCCGTTAATGTTCCAGAAGACCAATCCAACAAAATGGTCTCAGTAGCCACCCCAGATCTCTTTGTCAATCCTAAACCTAGTGTCCCGGTTAATTCTGCCTACGGCCGAATACAAGAAATATTGATGACTCCCGCGGCCGACTATTTTGATGGGGCTCCCTATTGGCAAAAGATGTATGATCAGTTTTTTTACAATCTGATCGATGCCTTAGGTGGGGAAAGACGCTATGTGACACTCTACACCAAGGGCAAAAAAGAAGGCGTCCTAAATCATTTCGATCGAGCAGGAATTCCGCGAAAAGACCTATTTGCTTGTCACACCGTTTTTGATGTTTCCGTTTGGACACAAGATCCTTTTCTTGCGACGACTGCAGAGGACGGCTCTACGTTCCTCTGTACTGATGTACTGTATGCCATTGGCAAGGATCAAACCATAGCACCGGATGTTGCCATGCAAGTGGACTGGGTAGACTTCAACTATTCCTACTTGTTCTTCATCGGAGGCAACTCATTGGTATCTCACGACTATTTGCTACTCGGCAAAGATTTCATCTATACCAACCTCGGTCGGAAATACCTGGAAACCGTCCCAGCCATCCTTCATGCGTTTGAGCAGGGGTTTTCAATGCAGCCCATCAACGTCGGTACGAAAAATCCCATCCCCAACGTACCACCAGGCAGCAGCGAGGGAGATACCGTTTTTGATCATGGCATGTATCAACCCATCTTTCACTTAGATATGTTCTTGACCATCACCGGAGATCGAGACCCTGCCTCCGGCAAAGAGATCATCTTGATCGGTCGGCCGGCGCTTGCTCAAAAGATCCTGCAGGACACTTCGAAAATATATGGACATGATCAATATTTTGCAGAGATCGAAGCGCAATTGTCTGAGTATTTTGTAGTTAAACAATTACCTATTTATCCCACCACGTCCGTTCAGACATATCCTGGAAACACCGGCAATTTAAGCTACTACCTCACTTACAATAATGTGGTGCTGGAGAACTATTTTGACCAAGATTTGGGAAGACAAGTCAGAACGGTTTATCTCACTCAATATTACGACCCCAGCTATCCTTTCAATCCACGTGGTGGACAAGAAGTACGAAAAAAGCTCGACGAGGCCGCAGTTGGCATCTGGGAAGACTTAGGTTTTGAAGTCAAGTTAATTCCCAATATGGAGATCTTCGCCTCTGGCAATGGATCTATCCACTGCATGACTAAGACCCTGAAGCGAGCGCCAAAATTCACGAGGAGATAATAAGACAATTAATCAATAAAAAACCAAACACGAAATGAACAACGCTGGACTATCAATCGAAGTAAACAATGACATGTATCATATCCTTTCCATGCTTGCGTCGAAGGGAATCATCAATGTACGGGAAAGTGCTGAAGTTGGCCTTGCGCAGGGACTCCTGCAAATGACAGCAGATCCCCAAGATCAAGAGGTGACACTGGTGGTACCTCCTGTAATGTACATGACCGAAGAATGCTCCAGGGACCAAGAGGATGTTGCGGAAGAGTGCTCCAGAGATCAAGAAGATGTCGCCGAAGAGTGCTCCAGAGATCAGGAGGATGTCGCGGAAGAGTGCTCCAGAGATCAAGAGGATGTTGCGGAAGAGTGCTCCAGAGATCAAGAGGATGTTGCGGAAGAATGCTCCAGAGATCAAGAAGATGTCGCCGAAGAGTGCTCCAGAGATCAAGAGGATGTCGCAGAAGAATGCTCCAGAGATCAAGAAGATGTCGCTGAAGAATGTTCTAGAGATCAAGAAGATGTTGCAGAGGAATGCTCCAGAGATCAGGAGGATGTCGCGGAAGAGTGCTCCAGAGATCAAGAAGATGTTGCTGAGGAATGCTCCAGAGATCAGGAGGAGTATTAATCACTACGCATGATTTTTGGAGTTCACCTGAGGCACCTGACTTAAAAACGTGACAGGTTCAACCAGTGAGCAGAAAATT
>JAHQVP010000252.1 GCA_019634275.1 Saprospiraceae bacterium | reverse complement strand
GAGGAGCCGTTGGATCCACCTATAACTATGCCGCTCCTTTGTACCATGAGGTGGTAGACCACTTTACCAAGGGTGACCACGCCTCTGCGATGCTACTTCAGCGAAAGGCGGTGCAAGTTGTTCAATTCTTGAAAAGATTTGGCGGCTTGGCAACAGGCAAGGCGATCATGAATATCTTAGGGGTGGAAGTGGGGGCTCCTCGGCTGCCCTTTCGTCCATTGTCAATGGAAGACATCAGCGCTTTAGAGAGAGGACTCCGAGAGATCGGGTTCTTTGAATTTTGTAGCCGAAAACACTAGGATAGAAGACCATGTCGTACCGTTCGGATCATGTGAGAACACGAGTGTCAAGGGGACATAAAATCAATGCAGCTAAGGCGCTTGCTGGCATCTCAATGCTCTGTTTTTGGCTATGCCTCGGATGTGCTCCGTCCGACAAGCATAAGGTTGAGGAGGAATCGTTATCCATCCACATGCCGATCTGGCCTGTTCTCATCAATAAGAAGGACAATCCGATTCTTCGCATTGACCTGCCCTTGCTCCAACATGCGACCAGCTCTACTCCTATGAAATTCTTCTTTGAGGTTATCCAAGGAACTGAGATGCTGCAAGAGCTTGCACTTTATGATACCGACAGCCTGGCAGAATTTGACCGTGGTCAACTGATCAGCGCTACGGATGGCATTGGACGACATGTCCAACTTACCGCGACTCCGGATTTGGCTCCTGGCCAGAACTATATTTGGCTGGCCGCCACCTTATCGTCAGGATCACATATGGACAAAAAACTGGACATCCGCTGCACCGGCATCCAGATGGGTGAGGAAAGGGTAGAACAGTCAGATCAGGAGACCACATCCAAGCGTGTGGGTATTGCGTTGCGAGATCATAACGATGAGGGCGTACATACCTATCGAATACCCGGATTGGTGACCACCAACAAAGGGACTTTGATCGCGGTCTATGATACCAGAAGAAATGGAAGTGTGGATCTGCAAGAAGACGTGGATATCGGGATGAGCAGGAGCACAGACGGTGGCCTAACCTGGTCGCCCATGGAGATCATTTTGGACATGGGGACTTGGGGAGGAAAAAGTGATGCTGAAAATGGAGTAGGGGATCCATCGATATTAGTAGATCGTATATCCAATACCATTTGGGTGGCAGGAATATGGGCGCATGGCCATCCCGGTGAGCGCAATTGGTTTGCTTCCAAGCAAGGCTTGTCTCCTAAAGAAACCAGTCAATTTGTTCTTGTCAAGAGTCAAGATGACGGCCTGACTTGGTCCAAACCTATCAACATAACCAGGCAGATAAAAGACCCAAGATGGCATTTACTGCTGCAAGGACCAGGCAAGGGCATTACCATGAAAGATGGAACACTGGTATTTCCGGCACAGTACAAGGATCATGAAGAGATGCCGCATTCGTGCATCATATACAGCAAGGATCATGGGAACACCTGGCAAATCGGCAGCGGTGCCAAATCGAATACCACGGAAGCACAGGTAGTGGAGCTGAAAAATGGCTCCCTGATGTTAAATATGAGAGACAATCGAGGTTCGGGACCGAATGGACGGAATGGGGAAGGGGCAAGATCGGTGGCCACTTCGCAGGACCTAGGGATGACTTGGGTTGAACACCCTACGTCACGAAAGGCCCTACCAGAGCCCGTTTGTATGGCCAGTCTCATCAGATATGAAGGCTCTATGGGCGACATGTTGTTGTTTTCAAATCCCTTTGACACAAGGGTCAGAAAGAACATCACCATCAAGATCAGCAAGGACGAAGGCATGACCTGGCCAGCATCCTGGCATACTTTGATTGATGAAGGACGGGGAAGAGGTTATTCTTGCCTTACCATGATCGACGAGAGTACCGTTGGAATTCTCTACGAAGGAAGTCAGGCGGATTTAGTATTTCAGCGCTTGAGTCTCGATGAATTGTTAGACTGATCTGTTGAACGGTGCGGGAAATGGCAATCAAAATTTAGTCGAGGGCATCATATTTCTTCATCAGTTCGTAGACTCCCCACACTTTACTACGAGCATTTCCTGTCCCAAGATTCGAAAAGCAGGCGATACTCAAGCCCTGATCAGGAAAACGCACCATGAAAGCACTAAATCCCCAGTCTCCTCCTTCGTACCATACCATGGGTTTGCCATCATGTTCGCCCCAGACGAGGCCAAAAGCATCATTAACTTTGTCATGCTGAAATTTCATTGTCGAATGCATCAAGTCATAAAAGGCCGACCCTCCCAGTGATTTAGTATGGAAGTTTTCAAGCCATTTGACAAAGTCACTCATCGTTGTATAGATGCCACTCCCTCCATAATGTGAGGAGTTTCTATGAATCTGCAGGAAGCCAGAGCCTTTAGAGGGTAAGTATCCAGACTCGATCATCCAGGCGGTATTTTCGTCGTCACGAAAATTGTATCCAAGAGCACGATTTGGTATGACTTCAAACACATCATCATTGACTAAGGTATGGTCCATGCCTAACGGTTCGAAAATGTGCTGAGACAAGAATTTTGAAAAAGGTACTCCGCTTACTTCTTCGACAACTTTGCAGAGAAGCATATAGTTAATGTTACTATAACTCCATTGGCTTCCGGGCGCGTACATGAGCGCTCCTGATTGCATAGATGCGGAGATGGCAGTATCTATGTTAAAGAAGTTAAGGGTACTCCAGTCTGTCCGATTTCCCCTGGGATTATAGTAGTAGTCATTTATACCACTGGTCATATAGACCAAGTGTTTGATCTTCAGACTGTCCTTGTCAAATGGAAAATCAGGGATATAGTCGGACACCAGATCCTCCAGTTTCAATTTGTTGTCGAGTATGAGCAGGGCGACGGCTGCACCGGTAAATTGTTTGGATAGTGACGCTACATTAAAGGCCGTTTCCATGCTAATCGGGATTCCATGTTCGAGATTGGCCATCCCATATGCCTTGGTGATGGTGGGTTCGTCTTGCTTTGTAACGGTTAGGATATATCCAGGTGTGAGGTTGTGGAAACCCGCAAAAAGACTGTCGATTGAGCTGGATATATTCTGCTGCGACCACAGCATGGTGTAAGTGATGCAGCAAAACAGGGTGACTAGGATGTTTGTTTTCAACGATTGCATTCCATAAAACTTGGACTCAAAATTGCTCTTTTCCTCTGGTGATAAACGTATTGGTGATGAAATTTCTTGCTGGGACCTTTCTACGCTCGTAATCTTCCACCAGACCTTGATCATCGTATGGTAAAGCAAACTTTTGATAAGTCCACATGCCCCTGGTGTATATTCAAGACTCCCAGACGTACCAGGTTTCGATCAAAGCACCCAGCAGATCCACGATTGACATAACGCATCTTCCAGTGATATCACTGGCCAAGTGTTGGTGACCGTAGTATTGCATGGATTCCCATCTTCATCCCTTCAAGGTTGCCGTATTTATGAGGCGTTGAGCGTCATGTCCCCAAGCTCAATGGGCTCTACTCGGTTGAATGTCAGTTCTCTTACCATATCCATGTCTCCCCACAATCTTCGATTTCCAACGGTCCATGCAGTCACTTTCATGCGCTTTCGCAATCTACTTTTCTCGATTTCGGTTGCAGGTCTACGTCTGCCCAGTAGTCCATATAGTTTCATGCCGGGGTAGTGACGAAAGCCTCCCCTAAACAGTGCTGTTAACCAAAAGAGCGCACGGCTATTTACGGATAGCACACAAACGGAATTGCGATCATTTGCACTTGATGGCAGGCTTTTGGGGTATTTTTCAAAATAGAATCCGGTGAAGTCCCTATTTAAAAATAGGGTTCCTATGGGGGTGCAGGTTGGCATGCCTTCGGTGTCCGTCGATGCGATGGAGACGTGAAAATTTGAAGAAAAATTACGATTGAAGTGTTTTCTTATGATCGCCCAGTCTCGTCGAAGTTGCATGATTCAAGTTTAACTAAATATACTGGCTTGCAGTAAGATCGCAATGAGCAGCAATACGATCCATCCGGGGTGTCTCCCCTTCGTGGCTGTTGCGACAAGCAGTGAGGACCCCAGCATTCCGAGCGAAAGGCAGTTGATCAAGAAGTAGAAACTTTCGCTGTCTGGTAAGCCTTCGCTTGATGAGAATGCCAAAAGGGGAAATGCAATGCATATGCCCAATATGGAGGACAAGTGCCAACTGGCCCAGAGGATTGCCCTCTTTGCGTCAGACAGGAATGGACCCGGGTTTTCCTTATTCTTTGCCATCCTCTTTCTCAACTTCCCAAAGATCATGGTTTCCCCCAGAATGGAGTGACAAAGCGCGAGCAGAATCGTGCTCATGCCGGCAGCAAAGAGGTAGCCGTTTTCGATCATTCGAATGTAAAACAAAGCAAGCCCGAAATTTGTTGGTACTCCCCTCCATACCTGAGATAAGGTCCCGAGCTAAGTGATCATATCGATGAGCTTTACCATTAAGTAGGATCGCTTGAAGAATATGGCGATGACAGAGTCTCTCTGGGTTTTGGAGTTTAAAGATCTAGCAGCAATCCGTAAGAGTATGTATGGGTAGCCACAGAATGAGAATCTCCTAGCGCCTTGAGTAAAACTTATCGTAAAGTGATATCGAATCGATCGACCAAAATTCAAATGGAGGAAGTTCGACTTCATTGGGAAGGGTCGCTTTGAAATTTTCAAACCTCTCCAGATCCAAACTCATAAATTGATAGACCTGCTCCATCAATTGACGATCATGAAAGATCAGTGCGCGTTTGGCATTGTGAGATCCGCCCTTCACTGTGATCAAATGGCCTCTTTCAAGATATGGCATAAGTGCTTCGACATTGCCATGAGGTGTGCTTAAATCCATATCCCCCTGAATAAAGATGGTGGGGATATGGTGTCGGTATGGCAAGAGGAATTCCTCATTAACTTTGGGTGCTGGACAGATGTCTCGCGTGGCCACATAGTGATCATTTACCTCTCCCAGCCACTGAGAAGATGGTCGCTGAGCTAAGGCTTTATCTCGCTCTTTGCTGATGCCAAGACTGTTATTAAAGAGAGGGTCATTCATGGGAGCTGAGGAACGATACAAACGTCCATAAGACATCTCTGCAAGCAGTCGGTAATCACCGGCATACATTTCCATTATGTATTTAGGCCAGGTTTCGATTTCGCCGCGATAACTGCGCAGCATAGGGTTGAGGAGATTGTAGCGCAGGTCGTCGACCCCAACGACTATTGTGCGCTGTTTGGCATCTTCTCCAGCCGGCAGCACCACAGTCACCGGTTGGTCTTCAAGTCTGGCGAGGACCGTCTTGAACGCTTCCATCAATCCGCCCTTCGGCAGCTGAGCTGATAGGTTAGGGGCCGCCTCAGCTGTCTGCGCTATTTTTGTCAGCACCTTCCAGATGCCTTCAGGATCATCATAATTGTTGTTGAGCGGTTCGACTCCGGACAACAACGCCCTGTCGACGTGTTTGGGATATCGACGCATATAGCCCATCGCCCATTGCGACCCGAAGCTGGTGCCTACAAGAGCAATTTTTGTGGTCTTGAGGTGACGCCTCACCGTTTCGATATCGTCGATAAAGTGCAGGGCATCATATCCTCGCAGGTCTACTCCCTTGTCTGAATAGTACCTTATGGCTTGAGCATAGGCCTTCTTTCGATTCTCATTCATCAAAGAAAGATCAAAAGGTTGCTCAAGTGCTCCGCCATTGTTCCAGCGGTAACGAAAGTCAGGAATAGGCAAGCCCGGAGCTCCTGATGTTCCACGTTGATTGATGAGGATAACATCGCGCTCCTGATTGACGAGACTGAGCTCCATCCGCCATGCTTCTGCCCGCTTACCTTGGTAAAACACCTCCGCAGAATAGGTCTCTCCTGGTCCAGCCCCCAAAAATACTACAGGGGGTAGGTGGCTCGGCTGGAGAGCAGGGAGATGTATATAATGGAGCGCGATCATTCTGCTTTCTGGATCGTTTCTATTCTCTGGAACGAGCAGTAGGTTTTGTGTTCCTTCGAAGATCCAGTCATCATCGGCTACGCGAAATGGCTGGGATACCCATCCACTAGTCTGCGGAGACTGTGTGAAGAGTATTCCGTGGCAAGCAAGCAATAGGGCGGAAAAAAATAGGACCTTCTTCATGGGGGCAAGATAGATGAGAAGGCATTGACAGTATTGTAGAATTGAGACAGATTACAATTTCCAGAATAAGGTGTTGTCGATGATTTGAAGTTCCCTAAAAAGTGCCGTTGGTGTCAGGCCGCTGCGAGACTTGACTTGATGGTTAAAATCGGCCTGATCATAGTACTGACTTTCCAGGGCCATCTCCGTGAGATTTATCGATGGATTCATTTTTTGAAAATGGAGAAGTGCCCGGCGAAATTTGATAGTAGCGGCATATTCTTCTACACTATAACCGAGATGCTTTCTAAATTTGCGGAGAAGGGTTCTGCGACTGACATTGAAGCGACTTGATAGTTCATGGACCTTCAATGGTTCTTCTGCTGTTGTCATGAGCCGAATGGCATCCAGCAGCAGGGGCTCACCAAAGGGCAGGAAACGCTCTTCGAAAAAATGATCGAGTAATCTACGTTTACCCTCCAATGACGGTTCGTCAAAGAGTTGAGGCAGGAAAGCAGTAAACTCGTGATCATACTCCGAAAAGTAGGAATAGTGTCTTGCCAATAGCTGAGACAAAGGACCTTGAACGAAATGATTGAGTCCTCCTGGCTGAAAAACAATGGCGAGACGATTTAGAGGGCCTTCGAACGTGACTTCCTGGTATCTGTCCACCAATCCTACCAACAGACAATGGAAGCCCTTGTTAGCTTGATGGCGTTGGCTCCTTTGTCGATTGTTGGAAGTCGTGACCGAATCAAGGTAAATGCTGAGTGTGGTGGTGATGTTCTGATAAAAAGTGAGTTTACCGGAGAAATCAGGATCCTCACTACCATGCACGTAATATCCTTTGATCCAAGGTCGCAAATGGGGTAGGAGAGGGCGGATAAACTTGACGTGTCCTATCGTGCTATGCTTGTCCACTTTTGATTAAACATATCTACCTTGCCTTGTGAAAAGCTCCTTTGCTGATCTGCGGCCCCTCACCTCAGCGCGATTGGAATTTTTACTCCAAATGCAATCCCTCTAAGCCACTTGCCTTCATTTTTTCACTAAGGTTTTTGCCATCATTATCCAGCAATGATTTGAGCGCTGCCAAGTGGCTATCCAATTCCTTAGATAGTTCCGAGAATACCTGATAGGCACCATCCGTGGGACGGGCATCTCCATTCTCCACGCTGCGTCTCAAAGAAGCAAGACGATTGTTGAGTTTAATCGGGAAGTTTAGCGGATCTTGTCCACTTTGATTCTGTACTTGATACAGGGCCAATTCTATTTCCGATAATTTTACCTGTAATTGCTCTGCTTCCTCTTCCCACATGGATTTATCTGGTCTCGATGTCAGGGCGTTTTTGATTTTTCGAATTTTAATTACCGTCTCATTTGCCAGGCTGGTCTTATCACGGATTTGTACGGCGAGTGCAAATTGCTCGTCCAAATCCTCTTGGGAGATCCCCTTGTAGTTTGGATTCATCTTGATTTCGATCGGCTGTGTTTTGGTCACCTCTCCCGCCGTCATTCGTATCTGGTACGTTCCCAATGGAGCCTTTGGTCCTCGCCCGGGACGGGCGCTCCAGATGATCATGCCATCAAACTCCGTAGCACCGGGATAACGCATGTCCCAGCTGAATGTGTTGATCCCAGTTTTTGTGGTTGGCACCGAAGAGCCTCCACGTCTCCACCAAGGTACATTGGGATCTGGCTTGTATTCGGGCTCCCGACCGATGTGCGTTCCAATGACGCTCCCTTCTGGATCTATGATCTCGAACTTCACCGAATCCACTGACTCTGGCAAATAGTATTGAACACTGGCATTGGTCAATCCACGGATCGCAGGACTTGGTTTGAAAAGAGTGGCTGTGGTCGGAACTCCGGTGACTGCAGCTCTCAAAGGATTGATGTCGTCCAGTATCCAAAATCCTCGACCGTGGGATCCCAACACTACATCATCATCCTTGATCACCAGATCACGGATGGGGGTGTCGGGCAGTTCGAGTTGTATCGACTGCCAATGATCCCCTGCGTCAAAAGAGACATAGACTCCGTGCTCTGTTGCCAGGAATAGTAATCCCGGTGTGATGTGGTCCTCACGGACCGCTCTGGCAAAGTGACCATCTTTGATGCCTGTCGTGATTTTTGTCCAACTCTTTCCATAATCGGTGGTACGGAACACATAGGGTTGTCGATCATCGACCTGATAACGGTTGGCGGCAAGGTAAAGAGTACCGGGGGCATGTCGAGATTCATCGATGATGCTGACACGCGAGTATTTAGGAAGCTCGGATGGCGTGATGTCCGACCAGTTTTTTCCTCCATCCCGAGTGATATGCACCATGCCATCATCAGATCCAGCCCAGATGGTGTTTATGTCGTGATAAGAAGGTGCCAGAGCAAAAACCGTAGCATATATTTCTGGACCATTCATGTCCATGGTGATGATTCCTCCGGTCTTGCCTAATGTCTCGGGGTCCGCATAGGTGAGATCCGGGCTGATTTTTTGCCAGCTTTGACCGTCATTTGTCGTTTTCCAAATATGTTGCGAACAGGTGTACATTACATTAGGATCCTGATGGGCAAACATAATCGGAAAGGTCCATTGCCATCTTTCTGGCAAGGCGCTGGCGGGTTCCCCAGAAAAGAAACGAGGATAGACTTGGATGTCACGGATCTGACCGTTACTGCGATCATAGCGAGTCAACAATGCCCCCTGACTACCGGCATAAAAGATGTCGGGATTGGTAGGATGCTGGGAGATCCATCCACTTTCTCCG